>JAGYHM010000009.1 GCA_018457305.1 Fusobacterium sp.
ATCTGTTGGAGTAAATGCTGTAAAAGATATTGTAACTGCAAGATTAGATGCAAGAGTTAACGAAGAAGGATATTGCCATTTTAATGGAGAAAGAAATTCAGGATATGATTTACCTTATTTTAAATCATTGACAGCAGAAATTAAAGTTCAAGAAAATAAAAAAGTCGTTTGGAAAAAAATTCAAACTAGAAATGAGGGCTTTGATTGTCGTGGATATGCAACAGTTCCATTTTATATTTCAAATATAGCACCAGAAGATTTAGCAAAATTATCAAGAGAAGAACTTTATAAATTATCTGTTGACAAAGTATTAACAGAGCAAGCTGAAGAAAAAAGAATAAATACTAAAGGAGTAGAAGTATGATAGATTTAAGCACTTGTGAGGAAAAACTTCGTGAAATAGCTCAAGCAGAAGAAGATTTAATATTAAATAAAACTGCTTATATAAATGGAACAGAAGTAACAACAGAAACATTATCGGAATTAAAAGAACTTTGGGAAACAAGAAAGAAGAAAATAATAAATACTCCTATTTCTGTTGATTTATGCAACCAGTATATTCAGTTTTATCTTGAAGCAGAAAAAGCTGTATTAGCAGCCAAAGAGTATGTAATAGATGGTCAAGTTTTAAAGAGAGAAAATTTAAAAGATATAATAAGAGCTCGTCAAAATTGGCAAGGAAAAAGAGACCAATTACTTGCTGGAGATGATGGAGGAGTAAAGTTTTATAGAGTAAGCCATACAGGAGATTAAGGAGTAAATATGTTAGAAAAATTTTTTCCAGGATTTGCTACAAAACTGGAGCAGAAAAAAATGGAGTATAAGATTACAAAAGCTAAATCTGAATATTTTGATAAAACATTAGAAATACTTAACTATGGACAAAGTGGAGCAAGTACAAGCAAAATAGCTTTCAGAAATAGTTATGATTATATAAACTCAGTAGATGAGGATATTGGAGATAATAAAGAAATCTTGACTGCTAGATCCTTACAACTATTTATGGGAAATACTGTTTCAAGAGCAGCAATAAATAAGATAAGAACTAATGTAGTTGGAAGAGGAATAAAAGCAAAACCTAAAATAAAAAATAAAATTTTAAAATTAGAAGAAAGTGAAGTAGAGAAAATTCAAGATGATATTCAAACCATTTGGGAACTATGGGCTGAGTCAACTGAATGTGATATTTGCAGAATGGATAATTTATATAAATTACAAAATTTAGCAATAATAACACATTTAATTTATGGAGAATGCTTTGTTCTACTTCCATTTTCAAGAAATTCAGGAGAAATTTTTGAAACAAAAATAAAATTTATTGATGGTGCAAAATGTGAATCACAAATTACAACAGAATTTATAAAACACGGAGTTGAATTTGATAAAGATGGAGTTCCAATTGCTTATCACTTTAATATCGGAAATGGAGTTTTTAAAAGAATACCAACTTTTTCTACAAAACTAAAAGGCAAAAGAAATTTAATTCATATTATGGACAAAGAAAGAATTGGTCAAAGGCGAGGTGTTCCTTTGTTAGCACCAGTAATAGAAACACTATCACAAATTACTAGATACACAAATGCCGAACTTACTAATGCAGTAATAAGTGCTTTATTTACAGCATTTATAATTTCAGATAAAGATACAATACAAAACTCTAAGATAGGTGGCGTTACTCTAACTGAACCAACTCCGACAAATCCTAATACAGAAATATCTTTAGGTTCTGGGAACATAGCAGAATTACCACCAGGTAAAAAAATTGAATTTGCAAATCCAGAAAGACCAAATCAAAACTTTGGAAGATTTACTGAAACACTCTGTAAACAAATAGGAGCTGCACTTGAAATTCCTGTGGAAGTTTTATTAACATCTTTTAATTCTAGTTTTTCAGCTTCAAAAGCTGCTTTGTTAGAAGTTTGGAAGATGTATTTAACTAGAAGAGAATGGTTAATATCTTCATTCTGTCAGCCTGTTTATGAAACATTTATTGATGAATGTGTTGATAGGGGCTTATTGAATTTAAAAGGATACAAGGAAGACCCTTTAATAAGAAGAGCTTATTTAGGAGTTGAGTGGTATGGACAAACACAGGGACAAATTGATCCAGTAAAAGAAACAAAAGCTGCAATTGCAAGAATACAATCAGGATTATCAACTCTATCAAGAGAAACCAGTGAATTAAACGGCTCAAACTGGGAAACAAATCTTGAACAAAGAAAAATTGAAGAAAAGAAACTAAAGGAAGTTAATGATATAAGAAGGGAAGGTAGAAAAAATGATAAATCAATTCTTTAATTCAGCAAAAAAACAAGGAAATAAATTATGTTTAAAAATTCTTAATCCAATAGGAAAAACAAATTGGTGGGAAGATACAACTTCTTCTAAAAATGTCATTGAATATTTAGAAGAATTTGGAAAAGTTGATGAAATAGAAGTTTTAATAAATTCACCTGGAGGTTCAGTAGTAGAAGGTTGTGCTATTTATGAAGCATTAAAGATGCACGAAGCAAAAGTTACAATAAAAATAATTGGAGAATGCTGCTCAATTGCTACTGTTATTGCAATGGCTGGAGATGAAATTGAAATGGGAAATACTGCCATATTTATGATTCACGATCCAATAGCATATTTAGGTGGAGATGCAAAAGTATTTAGAGACATGGCTGATTTATTAGATAAATTAAAAGAAAATATAATAAATGCTTACACAACAAAAACAAATTTGAGTAGAGAAAAAATATCAGAAATGATGACTGGAACAAAATATATGAATGCAAATGAAGCTAAAGAATTTGGATTTATAACAAAAATAATGAACAACAATGAAGAAATTAAAAATGTGGAAAGTAGTTTAGCAAGAATAGAAAACTACAAATATAAAGAGCCATCAAATTTTAGAAAGGGGGAAATTATGAACAGAGACGAATTAAAAAGTAAACATCCAGAGCTGTTCCAACAAATATTAAATGAGGGAGGTGCAATAGAGAGAGAAAGAATACAAAATTTAGAAAAATTAGAAGAAGCAAGTGCTAGTATTCCAGAAAATTTAGCTTTAATAAAAAAAGCCAAATTTGAGGATATTAAAAATAAATCAGATATAATTGAAGAATTATATTTAAATCAAACAAAAGCAAAAAATATAACTTTAGAAGCACAGGCTGGAGCTATTAAAAAACAAGAAACAGAAATACCTGGAATAAACTTTTCTGCAATAAAAACAGCAGTAAATGAAGAACTAGGATTACCACCAGGAAATTCAGAAACTGATACTAAAGATACAACAATAAATCTAAATTTAGATGATATAGCAAATTTAAGTGAAAATAATAAGGAGGTTTAATATATGACTGAAATAAAATCAAATAATTTAAAACATAGTTTAGAAATTCCTTTCTTAGTAGAGAAAATCAAATTAGAAGAAGGAGAATATAAAAGAGGCGAAGTAGTTGAGTACGACTATTCAACTAAAATTGGGAAAAAAATTACAGCAGCAGAAAAAATATATGGAATAGTTCCTGAAGCAGTTAAAGTAGAAGGAGAAAAAGAAATTTCTGTATATATATCAGGAATATTTAATAAAAAAGAAATAGTAGCAGCAACAATATCAGATAAAGACTCTTTAAAAGAGCCTGCAAGAGCATTAAATATATATTTTAGATAAATAAGGAGGAATAAATGGATAAAGTATTTGGAATCACAGCATTAACAACAGTGGTAGAAAGAATTAAAAATCCAAAATCTGCTTTATGGGATATTTTAATTGGAAGTGAAAAAGCAGAAAGAACACAAAATTTTGAAGTACATACAAGAGATGAAGGGAGATTAAGAGCTCCTTTAGTTGGTAAAAGAGAAGGAAGTATCTTTATTGAAAAAGGTGCTTTTAAAACGGCAGTATACACTCCACCAATGATAAAATTACACACTATCAATTTGGCAGAAGATATGTTAACTCAAAAATTTGGACAAACTCAATATGGAGATGCTCAAGCTGCTTGGAAAAATCAATTAGCAGACGATATAACTAAATTAAAGAACATAGCCTTTAGAACAAAAACTTGGATGTTAACACAACTTTTCAAAACTGGAATATGTCCTACTGCTGATGGAGCAGAAGGGGTTAAATTCGGAGAGTTTTCAAAAATAGTATTGTCTGGAACAAGTTGCTTTGACTCAGAAGAGTCAGATCCTATAGCTTGGCTAAAAGAAAAACAAGAAGAGGTGCAACAAAAAACTGGAATTATACTGGACACAGTTATCACAACACCAAAAGTTGCAGGAGCTCTTCACAAGCACCCAATTGTTAAAGAATATTTAAAACAAAATAATGCAAATATGTATTTAATAAATGATAAAACTACAGAAAAATCAAACGGAGAAAAATTAGAAGCATACTTACCTACACTAGGAATTAAAATCTATTCATTTGTGGACTGGGCAAAAGATATAAGTTCAGATAAAGAAGAAGCAGTATTAGAAGAAAAACATTTATTATTTGCAAAAAGAGGTGGATTTAAAGCCCAATACGGAGCTATGCCATTAAGAGCAAAGCAAGGAGAAAGAGCAAAATTATTTATCAATAAAGAAGTAGTAAGAACTTGGTATCCTGAAGCTTCTGAAGATGAGCAATTACAATATTTCTCTGCTCCACTGATTAGCCCGTTAGATGCACAAGGGTGGGTATATGCCCAAGTAATAGCTTAGGAGGTAGAATTATGGCAAAAGTTAAAGTAAAAAAAGATTATACTGTAACTCACAATGGAGTGAGTTACAGTGAAGATACAGAATTTGAATTATTGAAAGCAGAAGCAGAAAGATTAGTAGCCTCAGGAGCAGTTGAATTTATTGAAGAAGAAGATACTGCTTTAGAAACTACCGAAACTGATGTTCTTTCAACAGAAGAAAAAACTACTCCAAAAGCTAAAAAGAATAAAAAAGAAGGTAAGTAAATGAAACCAAACTTTCAAAAAGATATAGATAATGTATTTTTTAAAGAAATGTCAGAAAGAATAAATTTTTCAGGAATACTTCTAAATGCAGTGATTACAAAAAATAATTTTGCTGGAAAATTAGGCGGAAAAAAGAATTATGAACATGATGAAGATATTTTAGATAGAGAACACAAAAGAGTTTCAATAAAAACTAAAGATATTCCTATAGCTGTAGAGGTTGGAGATGAAATAGAAATAAATCATAAAGAATACACTGTTAAAGGAATTTCTCAAAATAAGGGAATAACAACCTTATCTATAATAGACTACGGAGCATAAAAAATGGAATTTGAAATAGATAACGATGATTTAAAAAGAATTGAAAAAATGTCTCAAGAATTACCAAAAGAACTTGATTATATAGTAAGAAATGCTTTAAAAAAATCAATAACTTTTGCTAGAAAAAAAGATGTTGAAACAATTAAAGCAGTTTATTCTATAAATCCTAAAGATATCAAATTAAGAACTAGCAGCAACTCTAAAGAAGCTATTTTAAAAGCCAGTAGAAAAAGAATTGGTGTTTCAAAATTTGCTATTTCACAAAGAAAACCTAGTAAAAATATAGATTTTATGAAATCAGCAATAAAAAAATCCAGTGTTAAGAGATGGTCAACTATGTTTTGGGCTAACTATAAGTCTGGTACTCCAACTCTTATGATAAGAAATGGAAAAGAAAGATATAAGATAAGTAGAGCTAAAACATTGAGTTTAAAATCAATGGGAATAAAATTAGACACCAATTTAGTTGAAAGAGAAATAGCAGATGAAATTTTTACTAAAGAATTAAAGAAAGGACTAAAAGAATATGGATACTAAAACTGAATATTCAAAAAAGTTTTTAAATGCCCTAACATTAGAAACTAGAAAAATTATTGATGAAAAAATTCCAATTAAAAAAGTATTTACTGATCAACAAAAATATGAAAACAGACTAAAAGCTAAAAAAAATGGCAAAGAACTTGATGATGAATATCCATTTGTACTTATACGACCTCATATAATTAAACAAAGTTTTAAAAATGGAGTGGCTAAAAAAGTACAACAATATTTATTTAGAGTAGGAATTATAAATAACATAACTCCAGAAGAGGGATATTTTGAAGTTGCAAAATATGGAGATAAAATAATAAGACATTACACAAATAAACCACTTGCTACAATGTCAACAGATGGTTATTCATATCATGTAAATTTGGGAGAAGAAATAATTGCTTACTTAAATGAAGAACTTACAGCAGATGAATATTGGACTTATGATGTAATTATAAGTTTTGATATTCCTGCTGATAAATAAAATAATAGAAAAAGAAGGAGGAACAATAAATGGCAAAAAAGGGTAATAATACAGAAGTAGAACCTATAGAAACAGCAACACCTAAAGCTTTATCTACTTCAAATACTGGAAATAAAACAGAAGAAATAAAAGAAACTAAGACTGATGATAAATTATATATTTATATAGGTCCAGGAATAGATAAAAGAGGTTATGTAATTTTTAAAAATGCCTTTATCAATCAATCTACTTATGACAAGATGAATAAAATAGAAGATTTTAAAGAGGATATGAAAGATTTTAAAGATTTTGATGAGTATGTAGCAAAAGGAGGTAAATAATGGCATTTTTACACGGAACTAGAGTAAAAGAATTAGAAACAGGATTAAAAGTATTTACTGATGTAGCTGCTCCAACTGTTATAGTAGGAACGGCAACTGTAAATATGGGAGATGAAAGTTGTGTAAATGAACCAGTGTTAATTCAATCTCCAAAAGATGCAGCTGTATATTTTGGAACAACAACAAACATTAAAGGATTTACAATAAATGAAGCTATTTATTTAGCAACAAATGTATATAATACATTTCCAATTATTGCAATAAATGTATTAGATCCTAAAAAGCACAAGACAGCAGGTTCAGTTCAAGACTTAGTCTTAATTGAGGACAAAGTTATATTAAAACAAACAGGAATTATACTCAATGAAAATTTAGTTATAAAAGATGCAGCAACTGATGTTCCATTAGCAAAAGAAAAATATAATCTAAAGTTTAATAATGAAGGTCATTTAGAAGTAGAAGTTACTCAAAGAGATTCTACAACAAAAATTTCAGTAGACTATGAGTATGCAGACCCTAAAAAAGTTACTGAAAATGATGTAATAGGAAATATCAATCCAGAAACTTTAGAAGCAAGTGGATTACAAGCATTAAAAGAAATTTTTCCAAAATTCTCAATGATTCCTGCTTGTGTTATAGCTCCAGACTTTGCTACTTCAAAAATTGCAGTTGCATTAGATGCAAAATCACAAATTATAAGTAATAAATGGGCTTCTTTCTCAATTCCAGAATTGCCAAAAGATATAAAATATGGAGAAGCAGTATCTTATAAAAAACAAAAAAATTATATTGATACCGACCAGTTAATTTGCTTTGGAGTACCTTATTTAGATAAAGAAGTTTTCAAAATGTCAACAGTAGCAGCTCTACATATGCAAGCAGTTGACTCTATGAATGATGGAATACCTTATGAATCACCATCAAATAAAAATATTAAGATGCACGGAATAGGTTATTATTCAGATGGAAACTTTAAAAAATTAAATTTAGATGAAACAGAGGCAAATCAATTAGGAGCAAATGGAATCTGTACAATTTTGACAAGAAGTAATGGAACAGTATTTTGGGGAAACAGAACATCAGTATATCAACCTGGTGGAAACACTGATCCAAAAGATATATGGATACCTGTAAAGAGAATGTTCAAATACATAGGAAACACTTTAATGCTTAATAATGAAAATGAAGTAGATAAACCTATGACACCTGCAAGAGCCAAGTCAATAGAAACTAATGCAAATGTTTGGCTTGCTTCTCTAGTAGCTCAAGGAAAACTTCTAGGAGCAAAAGTTGCATTCTTACCAGAAGAAAATTCAGAACAAGACATGAGCAACGGAAGATATAAATGGCATGTATATATTGGTTCTGTAATTCCAGGAGAAAGTTTAGAATTCATATTGGAATATGATGGAAAATATTTAAAGGAATTTTATAAATAAAATAGGAGGAGAAAATGGCATTTAGATCAGAAGTTATAGAAGAAGCAATTGTAAGAATAAATGGAACAAATGAATTAGTTGGAATAGCTAATGTATCACTACCTGATATAACACATAAAAAAGAAACTATTGAAGGTTTAGGAGTTATAAAGCATAGCACTCCTATTCCAACTAACTTTGATGAAATGAGTTTAAAAATCAAATTTATAAATAGATATGATGGTATTAGTTTAGGAAAAAATAATATAAACTTGACTATCACTGCAGCAATAACTGGAGTAGATACAGATACTCATGAATACGCTGACCAAAAAGCTGTTTATAGTATCAAAGGAAAAATTACAAAAACCAGTGGTGGAGAACTTGGTAAAGGTGTAAAAAATGAAACAGAACTAGAAATTGACTTAACTTATTTTAAAGAGGAAATAAATGGAAAAATAATATATGAAATAGATGTTTACAATAAGAAAGTAATTGTAAATGGAATAGATTATTACGGAAGATTAAATGGACTTTTAGCTTAGGAGGTAAAAAATGGGATATGATCACAAAGAAGAATTAGAGAAAGCAGAGAAAGAAATAAATGAATCAAAAGGAATTACAAACACAGAAGAAAAAGAATCAGAAGAAACATTAAATGAAACAATAACTTTATCAAACGAAAAAGAAATTACATTTTATTTTAGCAAACTTACAGGAAAATCAATAGTTAAAATAAGAGAAGAATTTAGAAAATCAAAAAGAAAATCAAAAGATGTTGTTATAGAGGAATTAGACGATATGTACTATATTCTTGTAGCAGAGAAAGTTTCTGATTACCCAAGAGATTATTATCTAGGATTAAAATATAAAGATTATGCTTTGGTAAAAAGGACTGTAAGAGATTTCCTGAACGAAGATTAGGACGAGATCAAGAGAAAGCGTTCTATGAAATAATTGATATTTTAGCAATCAGTTTAAATAATTCTCAAGGGTTGAATATGCACATATCATATGAAACTCTTGAGAATACAAATTTAGAAAAAATAGAAAAATATATAGGATATATAAAAGAATTTAATGAAAGGAGGTAGTATGTCAAAAGAACTTGGGATTATTTTAAAAATAAAAGGACTTGTTGATAAAACTCTTCCAAGTAGTTTAGCAAAAATTGCGACAGAAACAAAAAATCTAAGAATAGAGAAATCTAAATTAGAAAAATATAAAAAATTACATGAGCAAGAAAGAAAGTTAAAGAAAGAAATTTTAGATCAAGTAAGAGCTTTAAGAAAAAACAAATCAGCTTTAAAAGTTTTAGAACAAGCAAAAGCAAAAGGAATAGCACTAAGTAAGGAAGAACAGCAAAAATATAGAAAACTAATTTCTGAACAAAGAAAATTAGAAAGACAAATAAAATCAAGTTCAAGTTCTTATAAAAAATATGGAATGGAATTGAAAAAATTAAAAATTCCATACGACCAGCTACAAAAAGAAATAGACCAAACTATTTCAAAAATGAAAAAATTAGATGCTCAACAAAGAATTCAAAAATCAGCTGGAAATTTAAAAAGAAAATATGGAAATTTTTCTGAAAATGTAAAATCAAAAGTTAAAACTACTGCAGCTGTTGGAGCAGGAGCTCTATTTGCAGGTGGAATAGCATCAGCAAAGAGTTATATTGAATTTGATAAAGGAATTAGAAAAGTAAAAGCCTTAACAGGAGCAACAGAAAAAGAATTTAAATTACTTTCAGATGAAGCTTTGAGACTTGGAAAAACAACTAAATTCACTTCTTTAGAAGCAACAGCTGGAATGGAAAAATTTGCATTAGCAGGATTAAGACCAAAACAAATTGTAGAAGCTTTACCAAGTGTTTTAGATTTAGCAGCAGCATCAGGAGAAGACTTTGCAATGATTTCGGACATAATTTCTGATCATGCAAAAAACTTCAAATATGGAACTAAAGATATAGGTCAAATGGCTGGTATTATGGCTAATACAATGTCTAGGGCAAATGTAGATATTGAAATGCTAGGTGAAACCTTGAGATATGTATCTTCTAGTGCCAATGACCTAAATATAGATTTTTCAACAACTGCTGCTGTAACTGGACTAATGGGAGATCAAGCTTTAAAAAGTGGTCAAGCAGGAAGAAACCTTGAAATGGCACTTAGTAAAATTGCAACTTCAGAAACTCAAAAAAAATTAAAAGCAATAGGAGTTTCAGTAAAAGATAGCAAAGGTAATTTTATAGGTTTAGCAGATTTAGTTGAGAAACTTAATCAAAAATTAAAAAATACAGAGGGACTAGATAAGAAAAAATTTTTAGGAGAAGTTTTTGGAGTACAAGGAAGTAGAGCCATAAATAAACTTTTAAAGGCTGAAAAAGAAGTTAATGGAGTTATTTATAAAGGGGCAGATGCAATAAGAGCATTTGCTAAAGAAAATGAAAAAGCAACAGAAAAAGCCAAAACAATGAAACAAGTAATACTAGAAGGAGCAGGTGGAGCATGGGATTTATTTACTTCGTCAATTTCAGGATTAAAACTTACTTTAGGTAAAATAATTTTTGACGGTGGAGGTTTAGGATTATTAAAAACTGCTACTAATTATATCAATTCTTTGTCAGATGTAATTAGTGGAAAGTTAGATAATACTAAGGCAAATTTATTTTGGCAAGACTTTGTAAAGGGAGCTAAAACAGCTTGGGACGGATTAAAAACTATAGGAAAAGCTCTAGTAGGAGTTGCTAAAGTTATAAATACAATTGGAGTAGATAATATTCTGGTATTTATGACAGTGTTCAGTGTAACTTCGAAAGTTACGAAATTTGCTGGAGCAATACAGACAGCTATCACAACAGTAAAAGCTGCAGGAGGAGTTTTATCTGCTATGCAAACTGGAATAGCTGCATTAGGTGGTCCTATATCTCTTATAGTAGCTGGACTTGTAGTATTTAGTTATTGGGTATATAAAAACTGGGATACTATAAAGCAATGGGGGAGAAACATAAAAGAAGTAGTTAAAAATGTTACTGTATGGTTAGTAGAAGCACTAATAAAAATGTTTCTTTGGATTTTTGAAAAGATGAAATGGTTTGCTTGGAATGTGGGAATATATTTCTTAGGTCCAATAGGATTTGTAATTAGACATTGGGATTTTCTAAAAGAAAAAGCCACTAAAGTTATTCATAAAATTAAAAACTTATTACTTTCTATTGGAGGAAGCATTAAAGGTTTCTTTAAAGAAATATTTAATAGTATTCCTAATTTGATTGATTCAGCAAAAAATAAAGCTAAAGATTTCTTAAAATCTATGCCAGGTGGAAGCTGGGTACTTTCTAAATTAGAAGGAAAGAAAAAAGCTGTTGATGGAAGTCATGCAAATGGACTTGCTAATGTTCCATATGATGGTTATATTGCAGAACTTCATAAGGGAGAAAGAGTTTTAACAGCTAATGAAAATAAGAATATTTATACTTTCTTAAAAAAAGCTATGTCAGTAAAGAATATTAATTTTCAAAATATAAAATCTAATACAACAAATAGAAATCTATCTACTGTGGCAAGTGATATTATTCAAAAAGTAATATCTGTAAAAAATACTAAATTTGAAAGCATAAGAAACTATCCTATCAATAATAGCTTATCTAGTATTACAAATAGATTTTTTGAAAATATAAAATCTAATCCAACAAATAGAAATCTATCTACTGTGGCAAGCGATATTATTCAAAAAGTAATATCTGTAAAAAATACTAAATTTGAAAGCATAAGAAACTATCCTATCAATAGTAGCTTATCTAGTATTACAAATAGATTTTTTGAAAATCATCAAAATAAAATAAGTAATATTCCATTTATAGATTTAATTGTTAAAACTAAAAAATTTCTTATTGATGGAAGCCATGCAAATGGACTTGCTAATGTTCCATATGATGGTTATATTGCAGAACTCCACAAAGGAGAAAGAGTTTTAACTGCAGAAGAAAATGGAAGCCTATATAATTCTTTAAAAACTGTTACAACATCTTCAAATAGGACTACAACTATAAATAACAGCAATAATAGTTCAAATTCTCAACCTAAAATTCATATAGAATTTAGTCCTAAATTTGAAAATGTTAATTCAGAAACTGCATCAGGAATTTATAATTTCTTAAAAGAAGAAATAGAAAAATTAAAACAAGAATTAGAAACAATGATGGAAAGAGAGGAAAATTATGGAAGAGTTAGACTTTAAATATATCACAGAACAAAATGATACATGGGATTTAATTTCTTTTAAAATTTTTGGAACAGAATTTTATGCTAGAACTATTTGTAAGAATAATCCAACATATATGAAAACTGTAATCTTTCCAGCTGGAATAGAGTTAGATATTCCAACAATTAAAAAAGAAATAGGAGGTGCTCCTGAATGGGCATAGAAAACTTAGTTAGGAGAGCCTCTCCTATTATTTACTATAAAAATAAAGATATAACTAAAAGCATCTTACCTTTTTTTTCTAGCTTAGAAGTAACAGAAGTATTAGAGGGAGAACTTGACTCCCTAACATTAAAGTTTAATAATCATAAAAATAATTTTTTAAAAAATGACTGGGCTTTAAAAAAAGATGAGATTGTAAAATTTCAAATAGAAACAATAAATTGGGAAAGCAATTTTGAAGGAATAAAGAGAAACAATATAGGAAATTACTATATTGACACAAGAAAGTTTAATAAAAAAATTGCTACTATCAAAGCAATATCTTCTCCACTAGGAGCAAAGAATACAAAAAATTCAAAAATTTGGAACAAAATAACATTAAAAAATTTAGGAGCAGAATTTGCTACTAAATATAATTTAGAATATTTTTATAAATCAGAAAAAGAAATAAACTTAACAAATGTAAAACAAGAAAAACAAACAGATTTTAGCTTTTTACAAAATATAGCCACTAGAGAAGGAATTAAATTAAAAATAACTCATTCAAAGGTGGTTTTATTTGAAGAAGAACTACTTATTAAAAAAGCTATAAAAAAATCGTTTAGCATAGATTATTTCGAAGATTACGAAATAAATGATAAAACTGATGAGATATATGATGCAATTGAATTAACTTATTTTGATACCAAACAGAATAAGCAACTAAAGGCAGTTATTACAAAGTCAGAAATTGAGTCAGGAAAAAAAGAAAAAAGTAAAAAGTTTCAAAAACTTTTAAAAGTAAAAATGAGAGCATTAACAGGAGATATACATACTCTAGCAAAAAATATACTCACTAGAGAAAATAGAAGAGAGATTGAAATTTCATTTACAATGATAGGACTTGCAGAACTATATACAGGAGATGTTGTTGAAATATCAGATGCAGGAGAATTTAGTGGAAGATATTTAATAATTAAACTATCTCATAAACTCCCTAAATTTGAAACATCAGTAACTGCTTATAAGATAAAAAAGGAGCAAAAAAATGATAAGTAAAGTAAAAGCAGCAGTTGGAATTATACAAAGTATAGACCCAACTAACTACACTGCGTCAGTAAAATTAGTTGAATATGAAGATCAAATTACAGAAACCTATCAAATATTAACTCCTTTATCCTTTCAAAATAAAATTTCATGTATTCCTAAAGTTAATACACCTGTTGTTGTATTACTTATAGGAGATGATGCAGAAAATGGATTTATAATAGGAAGTTACTATTCAAAAAAAAATAACTGTGAAGAAAAGCAAGATGAATTTAAAATAAATTTTCAAAACTCTATCTTAACAATAAAAGAAAATGGAGAGACAACTATCGATGCAAAAGTTACAACTATAAATAGCAAACAAGTAAATATAAATGCTGAAGTAAATATTAGCAAATCTTTAAAAGTTAGCGAGAGCATAAAGGCTAATCTCATAGAAGGGAATACACTTAAAGATGCAGATGGAGTATTGGGGGTTAAATAATGAGTTTACTTATAATTGAAAAAACTTTAAATTCAGTTGGACATTTAGCTAAGGATTTTCTTGACAATTATAATTTAACAGAACACATTGGGAACATAGGTTGTTTTGGAGATATAAGTTTTATTTCTAACAGATATATGGGAGTTTTTACTCCAACAAATGTATCAGTAGATACTTCCAATAAAACCGAAACTTTTGAAAATTTAGGAGCAGAGCCTCAAACTGAATTTAGAAATAGAAATTTAAGAAAAGTTTCATTGCAATTTAAAGCAGTAAGGGAATTAGTAAATATTCAAACAACTATCAGAAAATTTACAGAAAAAGTAGAAAATGGAGAACACTATCCTCTTATTATTGGAGGCATTCCACTTAGTAAAAATAGTTATTTTGCTAGAAATTTTAAGTATACAATTAAAGAAACTGATTGGCTAGGAAGAGCAGAAGTTGCAGAATTTTCTGTAGATTTTGAAGAATATATTCCTGTGTTATTAAGAACAAATAAAAACTTAATTTCTGTAGGAAATTTTGGAAGAATTTCTAACAATATAAATAAAAATTCTATAAGAGAGAAAGAAAGTAAATATATTCTTGAAGAAGCTATAGCAGAAAAAGAAAGAGTTAAAGTAGAAAAAGAATATGATACTAAAATAGCAAGTTTTTAAAAATAGGAGGGGCAAATGAAAGTTAATAACTTTGATAATCCAATAGATAAAGACCTCTTACAACTATATATATTATTAAAAACAGTAAGAGGAACAGTTCCTCTTAATAGAGATATAGGATTAGACCCAAGACTTCAAGACAAACCAATTACAAAAATACAACAAGTTATATTTCAAGAAGTTCAAAGCCAAATGACAAAATATATTCCTACACTAACTTTAAATGAAATAAAAACTTTTTTTAATGACGAAGGCTTGTTAAGAATTGAATGTGAGGTGTCAAAAAAATGGAATTAAATATTTTTAAAGATTTTACAGCAAAGGATGTTCTTGCCACTGCTGTTAAAATTCATGAAACAAAAACAGGAGAAAAAATAGATATATGTAGTAAAGACTATTACTATTATTCAACCGTTGCAGCTCTTATAGATACTTTAGCAACTAATATGGAAGAAGAAGCTAGACAAAATTTCTTAAGATATGCAAAAGGGAATAGATTGGATTTAAAAGGTGAATTTTATGGAACAAGAGGAAAAAGATTAGCAGAAAATAGAGCTAGAACAACTATTCAGTGTAATACTTCAATAAATGTTCCTTATGATATTTTAATTGCTTCTGGAACAAGGTTCCTCTATAAAAATTATATATTCTTTACGGAAGAAGAGTACATTATAAAAAAAGGAACAAGTAACACAAATGTTATAGTGGTTTCAGAAATTGCAGGAGATATAGAAGAAATTCCTCCAGGACAAATAAAAGATATCGTTGATAAATATGAGTTTTTTGAAAGTTGTGAAAATGTAACAGTTGTATCTGGTGGAAGAGGAAGAGAACTGGATGAAGATTTTAAAACTAGACTTAAGTTAATTCCAGAATCATTTACATCAGCAGGAAGTGCTAGAGCTTATGAATTTTTTACAAAACAATCATCAAGTCTAGTTACAGATGTATTTATAGATACACCAAGACCAAATTATATAGATATATATGTTTTAAATGGAAAAAAACTTGTTTCTACCGAAGAAAAAGAAAAAATTCTGAAATACTTAACACAGGATCATATAAAAGCATTAAATGACCAAATTGCGGTGAAAGATCCGACAATAACAAACATAGAAATGAATGTTGAATACTGGATATATTTAGACACTAAAATAGCTAAACAAAATATAGAAAATTCACTAGTAGAGGCTTTAAAAACTTATACAAATAGATATAAATTAGGAACTTCTATAAATATTCAAGATTTTATTGAGGTCGCAAAATCTATTGAGGGAATAAAGAAAGTTAATTTTAATATTAATGATAGGCGAGGAAATAATAAACAAGTATTTGTTTTTTCAGAAATAACAGCTATTTACAGAGGTAGTGAGGAACAATGAAAATAAAAAATTATATATACACACCTACCAACATATTAGATTTAGCACCACAAATTTTAAAAGAAAAAAATTTTAAAATAATTTTAGAAGTTACAGATTTTCTTATATATAAGTATATTACAAGGAATATATACTTTCTAAAATATTATGAACGAATAGATACAATGAAACATGATGAGTTAGATTTATTTGCAGAAGAACTAGATGTAGATTTTTATAAGTATGATTTAGAGTTGGAAGAAAAAAGAAAACTTTGTAGAACTGCATTTGCAATTCAAATGATAAAAGGAACACCTGAAGCTATCAAAAGAATATTAAATGTTTTTTATAAAAATACAAAAATATTAGAATTCCCAGAATTTAATGGAGAATACGGAGCATTTAAAATAGAAATAAAAGGAAATTCAGAAATTGAAAAACTTAAAGAAATAGAAACAAAAGTTAATTTAGTTAAGAAACACTCACAACACTTTACTGGAATTACATTTAAAAACTCCAGTAATCTTAACCTAAATAGTTTTACATCTCAAAGACAGGGAGTAAAAGAACAAATTCACGAAGCAAAAACATATATTTTCTTAAATAATTTAGAAATAAATGTTCTTAGTGGAAGATACACATTTGTAAAGTAGGAGGTAAAAAATGGCAGTATTTAATGGACAAGTCATCACAAATGATGGAAGAAATCTCCTAGCTCGTGCATTAGCAGGAGAAGGAAAAATAATTTTTACAAGAGCAGCTTTTGGAGATAAAAAGCATACAGAAGCATTAAAAGAAGTAAGAGGATTAAAATCTCATAAACTTGATTTAAATATCATGAATATAAGAAATGATAGTGGAACAGCTGTCTTAACAGTTCACATAACTAATAAGGATGTTTCAGAAACTTTTTTAACTCAAGAGTTTGGGGTTTTTGCAAAAATAGAAGGAGATTCTAAAGAAATTTTATATTCTTATACCACAGCAGAAAATCCAGATGCATTCCCTAGAAATAGTCATGGTGTTACATACGAAAGTGTTCACGAAATATTGATGGCTTTTTCTAGTGATATAGAAACAGATATTTACATTAGAGAAGGTGTTATATTTTTAACAAGAGACATAGCAGATGAAATCTATACAAAAAATGGATACATCCCTTCTGGAGATTTATCTACTAAAACCAATTTAGAAGCTGGGAAACTTTATAAAGCAGATGATGGAAATTGGTATTTAAATATAGGAGGAAATCGTTCTTGGAATCAAAGTCCAAATCCAGACGAGCAAATGATCAAACCTTCATTTAAAAATCTATTTGAAAGAATTACAAATATAGCCACTGTTGAAGAGATAAAAAATCTGTTTTCAAACGAGTTTGTTGAAGGAAACTACATGCTTGCCGAAGATTCAGACATAACAAATCTATTTCCTGGAACAAATTTAAGTGGTGTAGCTCGGTTTGATTTAAGCACTTTGAAGGCTTGTGAAGAAAAAATAGTGAATATGAGATTACTGTCTTTGTTTAATGACTTAATTCAGCAAAGAATGAATAGTGATTTAGAAAACTTAAGTAATGGGTTGGAAAGTAAAATAAACGGCTTAATCAGATTAGCCAATGAATTATCTAGTAGAGAAGCCACAAATAATAATAGCACAAATTCAAAAATAGATACTTTAATAAGAACAGTTAGTAGCAATGCTTCTACTCATGCAACAGATATTAGAAACCTTAATAACAGTATAGAAAATTTATCGTATTCGGTTGCAACTGTATCACAAATTAGAGAGTTATTAAAAAAAGGGAGGAATTAAAGAATGGGAAATAAACTTTTAATAGACACAGAAGGTTTAAAGGCAGCAATACAAGAGGTATTAGTTGAAGAAAGAAAAAATGATAATGGGTTGGCTGGAGGCTACAATGGGAGTTTCCCATTGAGTACAGCAACAAAAGGACACATTTATTTATTACCTGAAAATAGGAAATTATATGTCTGTACATCCAATTATAATGGGTCAAGAATAAGTGTTCCGAATTCACATTTTGAAGAGTTATCGATTTTTCAAAATCGTGATAGATTAGAAAATTTACACGCATTTATAAAAGTTCATCATTTTTCAAATCGTGGAATAGATTTAAGAATAGAAGAGTACAATTCTTTTTATATTGTCAGCTTACAAAGCGACGCTGAAATTCCACCAAACATTCTGATAGATATAAATTTTGGAAATGAACTAACAATAAAAGTTCCACATGTTGGTAGATTCACGCTGCCTCCAATTTCAGGAAATGAAGGAACCACATCTCAATTTGCTTTTATATATTCCAACAGAATGAGCCTTAGGTCAGGAGCTGGATTATCTGCGACTGTATTTGGTGGCGGGATAATTCCAAAATTATAATTAGTTTAGAAAATCTATTTAAAATTGATAAATTTTTTGATAAATTTTTAAATCTCTACAAAGACTAGGAGGGAAAAGAAATGTTTAGAATCTATACAAAAGAAAAAAAATCAAAAGAAGTGTTTAATATAAATTTAACACAAGCAGAAGTAAATACTTTAATGAAAGGGGATTTATTCCTTGACCATCAAGATTTAAACCCAGAGGATTATATAATAGTTGAAAGAGACCAACCGTTTGAACACCCTACTTATAGGGGTGAAACTTATACTATAGAAGAAGCAACAAGAGACGAACTTGTGGCAGAAGGTATAGAAGTAATTTTAAATGATGGAGAAGTTATTGAAAACAAGAAGATTAAAGTTATTGAAAGACCTAGTAAGTGGCATAAATGGAGTGGGATAGAATGGACAGTAAATTTAAAAGAAGTTAAAAAAACTAGTAGAACAAAATTTCAAAAAATTAGAGATGATTTACTACACGAACCTTTAAAAATGACTTTAAAACCTTATGGGGAAAATAAAAAAATTGAAGTCTTATTTCAAGTTAAAGAGAAAGATTTAGCAAAATTTGGAAGAATAAAAGGAATATTGTTTACATTAAATAAATTAGGTGTAGATAAAAATGATATTGAAGGCTCTAAAAAGATTTTAGAGAATTTAGGAATTGATAATAAACTCACTGAAATAATTATACAATTTTTAAAAACAGGTGCTTTACCTTGGTTATTGGCAGACAATACTACTAAAATGTTTGAGTTTGAAAAGTTAGAAATGGTAGAAGTTGTTTTTGGAATAAGAGAACAACAAATATTTGCTAAATTTATGCTATTAGATGAGCAACTTAACCAAGCTAACAGTATTGAAGAAATAGAAGCGATTAACTGGGAGTGATATTATGAATAAAAAAGTAGCATTAGTGATAGGACACAATTCAAGAAGTGGGGGAGCAATTTCTCCCTATCTTGAACAAAGCGAATATCGATATTTTAAAGATGTAGCAGATATAGTGAACAAACTTAACGATAACATAGATATTTATTGTAGAGAGCCAAAAAGTAGATATACAGAGGAAATGATACCTGTTATAGAAGAACTGAATAAAAGAAACTATAGTTATATTTTAGAGCTACACTTTAATTCAGTTCAAGATGATACGGTACAGGGTTGTGAATGTCTTGTATATCATACAAGCACAGTGGGGCAAAAAGTTGCTATGGAGTTTCTAAATAGTTTATCAGAAACTTATGGTATAGAAATAAGGAAAACTCCACTGATTAAAATATCAAGTTCTAAACAACAGGGTGGATTTGGTATTTGCAAAACGAGAGACCCTTATATATTAGTTGAGCCATTCTTTGGCAGCAATAAAGAAGCAGAAAAATTTAAAGACAAAGAAAAGTTTGCTAAGTTCTTGGTAGATTTTATTGAGAGGAGTTGACTATGAAACTTGAATTAAAATATATTGATTACAAAAAGTGGCAATTATTAAGTTCTTTCACAAAGAACACCATCACAGTTCCAGAGGGATTTATTACAGATTTAGCAACTATTCCAAAAATATTCTGGTCTTTGTTTGAGCCTTTCAATAAAAATTATCTTGAGGCTTCTGTAATTCACGACTACTTATATTCAAAAAATTGTCCCTACACATTTATTGATAGGAAGCGAGCCGATAGAATATTTTTAGAGGTTATGAAAGATACAGATGCTAATTATTGGAAGAGATATATTTTATACTTTGCAGTTAGAATTTTTGGAGAAAAACATTTTAGGAAATAAAAAGGAGCTAAATATGATAGAAACCTTAGCAATACCTTTAGTTCAATTTTTAAGTGGATTGTTTGGAAAAACAGTTGGAAATAAACTAGGAGAAGTGGTGGTAAACACTATAGAGAAAAAAACTAACAGCAAACTCACTGAAATTGAAAAAGCAGAGGTAGAACAAAAACTTTTAGAAACTACAATTAAAATAAATGAATTAGATTTAAAGAACATGCAAATGAGGGGTAAATTTATTCAAGCCTTTGTAAATGCAATGCCCCTTATCGCTTGGATACTCCCAATAGGGTTAGGATTATTAATTCTCAACTTCAATATCCAATTTTGGATAGACGTAATTTTTAGTTTGATAGGGCATGAAGCTCCTATAATCCCGATAGACAATAGGTATGTGGATATGATGATTACATTTATACAATTCTTATTAGGAAGTAAGGCTATTGGTAAGTTAAGTCCATGGCACGATTCTTCTAGTAAAGATTATGGCAATAATATTTTAAATGCATTATACAAATAAGGAGAGTGGGAAATATGAGTAACGAAAATAAAGAAACTTTTTCATTAACTTGGACTAAGTTTATCTTAGGATTAGTATTTACATTAGTAAGTGCTTTTATTGGATATGACCAAAGAATGAATAATTTATTAGACAAAAAAGTAGATAAGGAAGATTATAACAACCATAGAATGATGAGAAATAGTTGGAATGATGAGAGGTTTAAATCCATCAACGATAATCTAAAGGATATGAA
>JAGYHM010000010.1 GCA_018457305.1 Fusobacterium sp.
AAAGGCTCTTCAATTTCTTTAAGATGTTGCAAAAGTCTTAAATCATTTGTAAATTTATGTGCTGACTGAGCAATATTTGAAAGTAAATTCATAATTTCAGAATCAACTTTTCTATCGTAAGTTTGCCCTGTTACACCAAATTTTTTATTAAAGCCCATTTTTTTTGAAACTATTTCATCTAACTCTTCAACTTTTGAATAATCTCCATTAAATAAATCTCTAAAACTTGCTTGTGTTCCTGTTGTTCCTTTAACTCCTCTAAATCTTAAAGTATTTTCTCTAAATTCTATTTCTTCCAAATCTAACATTAAAGATTGCAACCAAAGTGTTGCTCTTTTTCCAACAGTAGTTAATTGTGCTGCTTGAAAATGAGTGAAACCTAGTGTGGCAACACTTTTATTTTCCAATGAAAAATTTGCTAAATCATTCATTATATTAACTATTTTCACTTTTATTATTTTTAAAGCATCTTTTATTTGAATTAAATCTGTATTATCTCCAACAAAAGCAGATGTCGCTCCCAAATGAATTATTGGCATAGCCTTAGGTGCTTGTGTTCCAAAAGTATGAACGTGAGCCATAACATCGTGTCTAAATTCTTTTTCCTTTTGACTTGCTAAATCATAGTCAATATTAAAAATATTTTCTTTCATTTCTTCAATTTGTTCATCAGTAATATTTAATCCCAATTCTTTTTCAGCCTCAGCCAAAGCCAACCATAACTTTCTCCAAGTTGAAAACTTTTTATCAGGTGAAAAATTATACATCATTTCTTTTGAACTATACCTTTCACACAAAGGATTTGAATAAATATCTCTACTCATAACTTACACTTGCCTCCCTCATCATAATAATTGCTTTCTCATTGTTATCTTTATAATAATTTTTTCTTGTTGATATTTTTGTAAAAGAATTTTTTTCATAAAATTTAATTGCTCTTAAATTAGATTCTCTAACTTCCAATAAAATATTTTTATCTGAAATTTTTTCTAAAAGTTCTTCTCCTATTCCAATATTTCTATAATTTTTATCTATTGCTATTTTTAAAATATCATAACTGTCTAAATTATCTAAAGCTATTAAATAGGCTACTATTTTTAGCTCGCCCGCTTCGTTGCTCGCAGGTATGACAGGATGCTGTCGCCTCGCACTTTCTAATGACAGTAAAATTGTTAAATCGGGGTTTGATAACGAAGTCTCCACGAGTTCTTTTATATAAACTTTATATCTTTTAGCAGAATTTTTAAAAAAATCTTTTAAAGTTTCCAGACTGTATGCAGATTCTCCAAAAATATTTTTTTCTAAAATAGCAAGTTCTTCTATTTTTTTTTCAAAATCTATATTATTTTTTTCTAATTTTCTTATCATAAAATTTTTACTTCACTAAACCTATTCTACTTATTGGCCAAAATCTCAACATAACTTTTCCTCTAATTCTATTTTCAGCCACAAAGCCCCACATTCTTGAGTCTAAACTGTTATTTGTATTATCTCCAAGTGCCATAAAATAATCTTGCTTAATTTTTGTTTTTACTGTTTCACCATTCATAAGTTTATTTAAAATTTTCTTGTCGTGAATGTAATCTAATATCATTCCAGTTTCTTTTCCATTTAAAATAAATTTTAAATTTGGAAGTAATTCATTTACTGCTAAAGAATTATCTTTTAATTCTTTTTGAACCTTATCAACATCTATATCGTACTCTTTATAAACATCTGTATAATTCGCTGCTGGTATAATCTCTAATTCGTCCCCAGCCTTTGGAACTACCCAAGTTCTATTCTCTATTCCCAAATTAGAATAATCTCTTAAATCTATTTCTTTCCCATTTATAAATAATTTATTATTTACAAAATTAACTTCTTCTCCCGGTAAAGCCATTATTCTTTTTGTAAATAAAACTTTATCTCTAATTGGCTCTTTAAATACTACGATATCATTTCTTTTTGGTGATGTAAATTTATATAGAACCATATTTCCAAAAATTCTATCCCCAACTTCTATTGTAGGTATCATAGAACCAGTCGGAATTTTAAAATTCCCAATATAAAATCTTTGAATTAAAAACACTAAAACAATAGCAGTTATAACTGTTTCTGTAAAATTAACAACCTTCTTAATTGTCTCCTTTGTTTTTTCCTTTTCTACTTTAAATTTTTCTATTATTTTATTTGAAAATTTATCTCTATACACTGCAATTTTTTTTGCTAATTCTTTTTCTTTTACAAAAATATGAATAAAAAATGCAGTTAAGATCAAATAAAATATTGAATAATATAGTACTTTCATTTTCATAAATGATTCCCCCTTTATTTTTTTACTCTACTATAATATAGACACAATAAAATTCATTTTTGTTTATTGTTTATTTTTTATATTTTTAACATTGATATATTATATCATAAAATTTATAATATATATCATATAAAATCTATTATTTATTATTTATAATAAAATATAAATAACTCATTTATTTTTTAAATTTTTTCTTGCATTATTTTAAAAAAATATGTATAATCAAAATAATAAAATTTTTTAAAGTATTTTTAAAACTATAAAATATTTAGTAAGTTAAAATAAAAAGGAGTTTGATGTCCAATGAAAAATTCTCTTTTAATACCAAATTTATATGGAGTATTTGAGGTTAAAAGTTATTCTGAAAACAGAATTAGACTTGTTATTGAAAAATTAAAAAATAATAGAGATGAAATTGATGAATTAAAAAATAAATTAAGAATGATAGACGGAATAATAAATTTTAAAATCGTTGAAATTTTAGGTAGCCTTACAGTAGAATTTGATAGTAGTAAAATAAATTCAGAGCTTATGTTAGGAATTATTTTAAATTTATTAGCCTTAGAAAATGAGTTATTTAAAAAAAGAGATGGAAAATTAAAAACTATTTTCAATAATCTTATTGATGTTAGCAATATTTCCATTTATAATAAAAGTAAAGGTTTTCTCGATACTAAAACAGCACTTGGAATTTTATTACTTCTATATGGAGTTAAAAAATTAAAATCACAACCTGTTTTACCTATGGGTGCTACTTTAATTTGGTGGTCGTATAATTTACTGAAAGGAAAAAATAATTAAATGTTTAAAGAAATATTAAAAAAAACTTATCTAGTTTTTAATAAGGTTAAGGTTGTTCATAGCATACCAGGAAGAATAAGACTTTTTATTCCTTCATTAGATAAAGTCCCTGCTCAATTTAAAAAATATGAAAACTACACATCTTCTATTTTAAAATTAAAAAATGGAATAAATAATATAACTTATTCTTATACTACAAGTAAAATTTTAATTGAATACGATAAAAGTAAATTAAGTGAAAAAGATATAGTGGAATGGCTAAATAAAATTTGGAAAATCATTGTTGAGAATGAAAAAATTTATAGCGGTATGTCTGCTAATGAAATTGAAAAAAATATTGTAACTTTTTATAAAATGCTTGAAAAAAAATTAAAAGTATAAAAGAAAGGAGGTTAAGATTATTTATGAAAAATAATAATAGCAATTTACTTAGCTGTGAAATTGTTCACAGATTAAGAGGAAGAATAAGAATAAAATCAAAAGCTTTAAAATATATCGGAAAATTAAAAAATCAAATTGAAAAACAGTTAAATCAAGTTAAGTATATAAATTCAATTCAAATAAATACTATAAGTGGAACTGCTTTAATATATTTTGAAGATGTATCTTTAAGTGACCAAAATTTAGTTAGCCTTTTACAAAATACTTTAAATGCTCACATAGTAGATATTTTTAATAATGAGAAAACTGAACTTTCTTCCAAATATAGCATTGAAAAAAAATTACACGAAGAATCTCCAAAAGAAATAATTCATAAAATTATTGCAACGGGGGGACTTTTGGCTTATAATCTTTTCTTCAAATCTAAATCTGATGTTGCCTTAACAGGTATTAGAAAAATTTTAAATTATAATACTTTATCAACTTTATCTCTTGCTATGCCTGTAATCAAAAATGGCTTTATGTCTCTTATAGAAAATAAAAGACCTAATGCAGACACTTTAAGTTCAACTGCAATAATTAGTTCACTTTTACTTGGAAAAGAAAGAACTGCTTTAACTATTATGTTACTTGAAGATGTTGCAGAACTTTTAACTGTTTACACAATGAAAAAAACTCGTGGTGTCATAAAAGATATGTTGAGTGTCGGAGAAAATTTTGTATGGAAAGAAATTTCGGAAGACAATGTAAAAAGAGTTCCCATAGAAGAAATTGAATGTGGAGATATTATCGTTGTTCAAACGGGAGAAAAAATTTCTGTTGACGGAAAAATTTTAAAAGGTGAAGCCTTCATTGACCAAGCCTCTATAACTGGTGAATCTATGCCAGTAAAAAAATCTGAGGGAGAAAATGTTTTTGCTGGAACAATAATAAAAAATGGAAATATAAGTATCATTGCAGAAAAAGTTGGAGATGATCGAACTGTTTCAAGAATTATAAAATTAGTTGAAGAGGCAAATTCAAATAAGGCAAATATTCAAACTTATGCTGATACTTTTTCGGCTCAGTTAATTCCATTAAACTTTATTCTTGCAGGAATAGTTTTTGCTTCAACTAGAAATATTCAAAAGGCTATGAGCATGTTGGTAATTGATTATTCTTGTGGAATAAGACTTTCAACTGCTGTTGCATTTTCTGCTGCAATAAATACTGCTGCTAAAAATGGAATTTTAGTTAAAGGTAGCAACTATATTGAAGAATTATCAAAGGCAGAAACAATAATTTTTGATAAAACTGGAACTATCACAGAGGGTAAACCAAAAGTTCAAAGTATAGAAGTTTTTGAAGATGATATTTCAGAAAATGAAATGCTTGCTCTTGCAGCAGCAGCCGAAGAACAATCTTCACATCCACTTGCCAGTGCAATCATAAATGAAATTAAAGACAAGGGAATTGAAATTCCAAAACACGGAAAACTAAAAACTGTAATCAGTAGAGGTGTTGAAACAAAAATAAGTAAAACAAAAAATAATGAAGCCTTCACTGTTAAAGTTGGTAGTAAAAAATATATGTTAGAAAATAATATTGATTTAACAAAATCTTATGAGGCAGAAAAAGGAATTTTATCAAGAGGTGAAATTGGAATTTATATTGCCAAAGAAAATAATATTATCGGACTTATTGGAGTTGCTGATCCACCAAGAGAAAATATAAAGAAAGCAATAAATAGATTGAGAAATCACGGAGTAGATGACATTGTTCTTTTAACTGGAGATTTAAGACAGCAAGCAGAAACAATTGCTTCAAGAATGTCTATGGACAGATTTGAGTCTGAACTTTTACCAGAAGATAAGGCAAAAAATATTTTGAAATTTCAATCGAGTGGTTCTAATGTAATTATGGTTGGGGACGGAGTAAATGATGCTCCTGCTTTATCTTATGCAAATGTTGGAATTGCTCTTGGAAGCACAAGAACTGATGTTGCTATGGAGGCAGCCGATATAACAATAACAAAAGATAACCCTTTACTTGTACCTGAAATTATAGGTTTATCAAAAAAAACTGTAAAGACTATTAAAGAAAATTTTGCTGTTGCAATCGGACTTAACACTTTCGCCTTAGTTTTAGGGGCAACTGGTATACTTATGCCGACCTATGCTTCACTGGTCCACAATGCAACTACAATATTTGTTGTAGGAAATTCTTTAAAATTATTAAAATATGATGTCAAGAATTCTGGAGGTACTCTATGAGAAAATTATCAATTTCTATAATTCATAGATTTCCAAATAGACTTAGAGTTCGATTATCTCTACCTATGAAAGAGCCAAAAAGTTTTTTCACAATGATTAGACACAATATAAACTATTTAGAATTTAAGTATAATAAAAAAACTAAAACTTTAACTGTAAAATTTAATCCCGATGAAATTTTTTTGCAAGAAATTTTATACAGAATTGCAATTGCATTTTCAGTTGAAAATGGGCTTATGCCTGTAAAACTTTTGGAAGAAAATAATTATAAATCAATTTCTCCACTATCTTTATATGCTTTAGCTTCAATTTCACTCTCTGGATTTAATAAAATTATAAGCAAAAAAGATATAAAATTACAAAATTATATGGATTATTTATCAATGGGATTAACTGTTGGCTCTGTTTTTGAACACGCCTACGGAGAAGTTAAAAGAAATGGTATCTTTGATATTGAAATTTTACCTGCAATGTATTTGGTAAAATCTTTTGTTGATTCACCAAAACTTAGTTCTGTTCTTATTATGTGGCTGACAACTTTCGGAAGACATTTAGTTATCTCAAAAAATATTCCAAAAGTAGTTAAAGTATATAGAATTAAAAATCAACATGGTTATCAATATACAGCAAATATTTCTGATGATAATTCAGTTGAAACTTTATCTGATTTTCTGTATCATATCTTTTTTAAAAAACATGAAGGTTGTTATGGAATGAATGAAAAATATGTAACATTAAGTAATTATTAAAAAATTCTGATTGGAATATTATTTTATAAAAAATTTGGGAAACTGCGTTCGCTTTGCTCACTGTTTCCCTTCTCTGTGAGGCTTGGGGCTGTCGCCCCAAACCCCAGAAAAATAATTTTAAAATTATTAAGTTTGCCTTAATTCTTTAAAGGTGTGAGGCGACGGCACCCCCGTCGCATATCGGCGAGCAGGACTTTAGTCCGTGGCGAGCCAAAAATAAATTAAATACTAAAATAAATTTTTAAAATATAAGGAGGAATAAAAATGGCTGGAACTGGAATAACAAAGCAACATTTAGTAGGTGCTGCAATAGGATTAGGTGCAGCAGTAGGTGCAATTTATTTATACAAAAAAAATCAAGCAAAGGTAGATGAATTTTTGAAAAAACAAGGTATCAATATAAAACCATCTACAACACAAAATTTTGATGGAATGGATATTGAATCTTTAACTGAAATGAAAGAACATCTTGAAGATTTAATAGCAGAAAAAGTTGCTGAATCTACTGAAGATTGTTCTTGTGATGAAGTAGTTTTATCTACTGAAACTGAATAAAATTTTTAAAATAAAAATCTCCCTTTGGGAGATTTTTTAGTTTTTATAAAGTTCTTCTATCATTTTTTTCACATCTAAATTTTTCTTTTCAATATCTTTATAGTATCTATAAATTCCAACTTTTAATTCTGAACAAGCATCTTCATCTGCAACAATAATTCCTTTTTCATGAAGTTGTAAAGCAGAGATAGTCCATAAATGATTTACTCCACATTCAACTCCTTGATACAAGGCTCTTGATTTTGCATGTCCACTCACCATAATTAAAACTTCTCTAGCATCCATTATAGTTCCTACTCCGACTGTTAAAGCGAGTTTTGGGACTTTATCAACATCTCCATCAAAAAATCTTGAATTATTTATTATTGTATCTTCTGTTAATTCTTTATCTCTCGTTCTTGATTTTAAAGATGACCCCGGTTCATTAAAAGCAATATGTCCATCTTCTCCAACTCCACCTAAAAATAAATCTATTCCACCAACTTCTAAAATTTTTTCTTCATATCTTTTACATTCTTCTTCATAATTTTCAGCCATACCATCTAAAATATTTATATTTTCTTTTTCTATATCTATATGATTAAAAAAGTTTTCGTGCATATAATAGTGATAACTTTGATTATGATTTTTATCTAAGCCAACATATTCATCCATATTAAAAGTAATTACATTTTTAAAACTTATAAGTCCATCTTTATAAAACTGAATAAGTCTTTTATACATTTGTAAAGGTGTTCCACCTGTTGGCAAACCTAAAACAAATTTTTTATCTTTAGTTGGTTTAAATTCTAATATTTTATTTACAACATAAACTGCTGCCCAATCTCCAACGTTTCCATTTGTTATAACTACTCTCACTTCAACACTCTCCCTTAAATTTTTTACCTTGATAAGTATTTCTTGCTTTTAATTTTTTTTGTATTGTATTTAAAACATCTATTTTTTTTAAAGTCCAAAGGGGAGAAATCAAAGTTTCTGTTTCTCCATCTCCTGTCAATCTATGAACAACTATATTATCGGGAATATTTTCTAAAATTTCAATAACTTTATCTGTATATTCATCTTTTGATATATTTTTAATCATACCCGACAAATATAATTTCTCTATTCTTGTATTCTTAACGACATACATAATATGAACTTTAAGTCCCCAAGTTTTATTTTTAACTGCTAGAAGAGCAGTTTCTAAAAAATCTTTCTCTTTCTCTTTGGCTAAACCTATTATAATATGTGTCACAAATTTTATATTTAATATATTTAATTGCTTTGTAATTTCCTCATAAATTTCTGTTTTATAGCCACGATTAAAATAATCTGCAACCTCATCATTTAAAGTTTGTAAACCCAACTCTAACCACAGAAAAGTTTTTTTATTTATTTTATTTAATAAATTTAAAATTTTCTCATCTAAACAATCAGGTCTTGTTGCAATAGCAAGTCCTATAATATTTTTATGATTTAAGGCTTCCATATAAATTTTTTCTAAATACTCAACATCTCCATAGGTATTCGTAAAATTTTGAAAATATGCTATAAATTTATTTCCTTTAAATTTTTTACTCAAAAATTCTATTTGTTCATCTATTTGCTCGGTAATACTTTTAATTTTACTCCCAGTAAATTCACCACTTCCGTTTTCACTGCAAAAAGTACAACCTCCATAAGAAATTTTGCCGTCTCTATTGGGGCAAGTAAAACCAGCATCAAGAGAAACTTTATATATTTTTTCTCCAAATTTTTCTTTAAAAAAATCATTTAAAGAATAAAATCTATTTTGCATTATATTTTCTACTCCTAACTAAAATTTGGCTCGCCCGAGCTAACTCTCTGCTCGCTGATATGTCGCGGTGGCGACTTCACTTTAAGGCTTCGCCTTATACTTTTACAAAATAAAATCATCTAAGAATTTCCTAAACGAACAAGTTCGTTAAGAAATTCTAAGAAAAATCCATTATATGTTTCTTCTTTTTAAGGGTTTGGGGCGTCAGCCCCAAGCCTCGCAGAGAAGGGAAACAGGTTTGCAAAGCAAACCGCAGTTTCCCCCCAAATAATTTTATCACCTTTTTTATTTAAAATAAAGATAGATTTGCTTTTTTACTTGATTTATTATATATTTTTCTATAAAATACTTATGGCTTAATCAATTTTTAATAAATTTAAAAGAGAGAAAAGAAAATGAAAGATTCAAAAAAAGAAATTTTAGATATCTTAAAACTTTTATCAAAACATTCTAAGGCATATATTGTCGGTGGTTATTTAAGAGATTTATTTTTAGGAATAGAGCCCAAGGACTGTGATTTTTCTTGCGCTTTACCACTAAAAAAAACAATTGAAATTTTTTCTGAACTTCCTAATTGTGAAATAAAAATTATTTCTGAAAAATTAAATATTGTTAAAATAAAAATAAATGATTTTAATTTTGAAATCGCTAGAATGAGAGAAGATTTAAAATATTATTCTAACAGAAAAGATTTAGATTTTACTTTTACTGATGATATAAAAAAAGATTTATTGAGAAGAGATTTTACTGTAAATTCTTTTGCTTTTGACGGGAAAAATTTATTTTACCTCAATGAAAAAAGTATTTCAGATTTAAAAAATAAAAATTTATCTTTTATTGGAAATTGTGAGACAAAAATTAAAGAAGACCCCTTTAGAATTTTAAGATTATTTAGATTTTTTTCTGAAAAATCTTTTAAGACTATTGATGAAGAAAATTTAAAAACTATTAAAAAATATAAAAATTTAATTTGGACACTCCCTGTGGAGATGATAAATTCAGAATTTATAAAAATTATTAAGGGGAAAAATTACTTAAATACTTTTAAACTTATAAATTCAATAGAACTTTTTAATGATAATTTTTTTATTGGAGACTATGAAGAAACTTATCAAGAAAGATTAAAAAGTCTTTTTAAAAATTCTGATTTATCTTTGCTAAAAAAATTAAATTTTTCTAAAAAGATTTTAAAAAAATTAGAGGTGATAAATTGAAAATTGATAATTTTAAAGAAAAATTATTACTTGTTTCAGCTGCACTTGTCTGGGGAAGTAGTTATCCTCTTTCCAAAGTTGCTTTCAACTATATGGGAACTTTGACTATGATCTCTTTGAGATTTTTGATAGGTTCCATTATTGTTGGTATATTTTTCTATAAAAATTTAAAAACTACAAAAAAATCTACTTTAAAAAATGGAATAATTATTGGTTTTTTTCTTTTTTTAGGAATGTATTTTGCCACTTATGGTATTGAGTACACAACGGCTTCAAATGCAGGTTTTCTTTCCTGCTTGCATATAGTTTTTATCCCCTTCCTTTCTTTTATCTTATACAAGAAAAAAATTAGCAAAAAAGAAATGGCTGGTTCTTTAATTACTTTAGCAGGTGTTCCGTTACTTACTCTTACAAGTTTAACAAATTTTTCTGCTAATTATGGAGATATTTTATGTCTCATTGGTTCTGTTATGTTTGCTTTGATGATTATTTTTTCTGATAAATTTGCAAAAGAAGAAGATCCAATTGTACTTGGAATAATTGAATTATTTACAGTGGGAATTTTAAGTAGCATTCTTGCAATAAAATTTGAAAATTATGAAGTAATTTTAAATTTAAAAAGTTTAGTTGTTATTCTTTCTCTTGCTTGTTTTTGTACAGCATATTGTTATGTTACATTGCTTTACACTCAGAAAAAAGTTAATTCTGTGGAAGCAGGTTTGATTTTAACCTTTGAACCATTATTTGCAGTTTTATTTTCTTTCTTATTTTTAGGCGAAATTTTATCGTTTAAAGCTTCTATCGGAGCAATTTTAATTATGTTTGGAATTATTTTTGGAGGTGTATTATAATTATGAATTACAAAACTCCCACAGAACTTGTGGATTATTTACTGAAAGTTTCTTATGATAAAGGAAACAAGGCATTTTATAAATTAGTTATTTTAGGATTTTTAGGTGGAATGTTTATTGCACTTGGAGCAGTTGGAAATATTATCGTTTCTTCTTCTCTTATAAAATCTAATGTTGGAGGAGCAAAATATTTAGGAGCTTCTGTATTCCCTGTTGGTTTAATTATGATAGTTGTTTTGGGAGCAGAACTTTTTACAAGTAATACTTTAATATTTACTGGTGTATTAAATAAAAAAATCTCTGTTAATCAAATGCTTTATAACTGGATTACAATTTATTTAGCAAATTTTTTAGGAGCACTTTTTGTTTCTTACATTACAATAAAAACACATAATTTTAATAATGAATCGATGGAACTTTTAAAATCTATTGCAGAGCATAAAACTCATGCCGAGCCTTATCTGATTTTCTTAAAAGGAATTTTATGTAATGTTTTAGTTTGCGGAGCAGTTTTAGCTGCTTATTGTTCAAAAGATATTATTGGAAGAATTTTTGCAATTTGGTTCCCTATAATGCTTTTCATAATTTTAGGTTATGACCACTGTATAGCAAATATGTTTTATTTAACTGCTGCTAAATTTGGTGGAGTTGATATTACTTTTGCTGGAATGGGAAAAAATTTATTATTTGCAACTATTGGAAATATAGTTGGAGGTTCTCTTTTAATAGGAACATCTTTATACATAACTTATTTTAAAAAATCAGAATAAATAAAAAATAACTTTAATTAAGGAGGTTTTTATGGAAAAAAGAAATTTTGCAAAAAGTTTGATAGATTATATTGATGAAAGTCCATCAAATTATTTTGCTACTTTAAATGCTAAAAAAATAATGTTAGAAAGAGGATACACAGAATTATTTGAAGATGAAAAGTGGGAATTAAAAAAAGGTGGAAAATATTTTGTTGTTGTAAACGACAGTTCTTTCTTTGCTTTTAAAATTGGAACTGAAAATATTTCAAAAGCAGGATTTAAAGTTGCTGGTTCTCACACTGATAGCCCGTCTTTTTTAATAAAACCTAATCCTGAAATAAATAAAAAAGGCTTTGTAATTTTAAATACAGAAGTTTATGGAGGTCCAATTTTTTCAACTTGGTTTGATAGACCCTTATCTTTTAGTGGTAGAGTTTTAATTGAAAGTGATAATCCATTTAAACCAATTACAAAATTTATAAATTATGATAAAGATTTATTGATAATTCCATCTCTTTGTATTCATCAAAACAGAGCAGTAAATGATGGACATAATTTTAATGCACAAAAAGATACATTACCTTTTATCACAGTGAACAATGAAGAATTTTCTTTAAATAAATTGATTGCTGATTATTTAAAAGTTGATGAAAATAAAATTTTAAGTTCGGATTTAACTTTATATGCAAGAGAGAAAGGTTGTTTCTTAGGAGCAAATGATGAACTTATCTCGGTTGGCCGTTTAGATAATTTAGCTGCACTACATGCAGGTTTATTTGCTCTATTAGATACAGAAGATGAAAAAAATACTTGTGTTGTTGCCGCCTTTGATAATGAAGAAATTGGTTCTAATTCAATTCAAGGAGCAGATAGTCCGACTCTTGCTAATTTATTGAAAAGAATTTCTTTTGCTCTAAATATGAATGAAGATGAATTTCAACAAGCTATGATGAATTCATTTTTAATTTCATCTGATGCAGCACATTCTATACATCCAAATTACTTGGAAAAATCTGACCCAACAAATGAACCAAAAATAAATCACGGACCAGTTATAAAAATGGCAGCAAATAAAGCATATATAACTGACGGTTATTCAAGAGCAGTGATAGAAAAAATTGCAAGAGATGCTAATATTCCTATACAAACTTTTGTAAATCGTTCTGATTTAAAAGGTGGAAGTACAATAGGTCCTATCACTCAAGCTCAACTTAAAATTCGTGGAATTGATATAGGAAGCCCTTTACTTTCTATGCACTCTGTAAGAGAATTAGGTGGAGTTGATGACCATTATAATATTTATAGACTTATTAGTGAAGTTTTTAAAAGATAAAAAATAAATAAAAAATTCCAGAAAATTCTGGATTTTTTTATTATACCTATAATATTATTTTCACTATAAACTTGCAGGAACACTATCCGTAATTTGATAACTTTCTAACAAATCATCTTTATATTCAACTATTAGATAACTCTTTTCTCCAGCTACTGCTTCTAATGGTGTCCCAACAACTTCCCATAATCCAAAAGTAAATAAGTCTAGTGTCCCATGTGCAATCGCTCTACCTACACTAGGTTCATTCCCTTTTTCTATTTCATATATTTCAATATACTTACTTCCATTAGTTGCTACTCTCAAAGGTTTATGTCCTATCTTAGCCAAAACCATTGATTTATTATCCCCTCTTTGAAGAGATGCAACCGCTGACTCTCTAGTTCCTGAAGCAGCCATCACGGCAGAACAACCATTTAATACAAGCAGAAACATCATAAAAAATATCATTTTAAAAACTTTTCTTTTCATAAAAACTCCTCCTATTATTTTATTGATAGTCAAATAGTAGCATATTATTTCAAAAAAATCAAATATTTTATGTTCAAAAAATTAAAAAAGATACTTTTAACTAACATATAAATTTATTAAATTACAATAATTTTATTTTTTAATTCACTATTTCTAACTCTTTTGAATTTATAAAATCATAAGGAAACACAATAATTCCTTTATTTGAATCTATATCTAAATTAAAACCTAATTCTTGTGCAGTAATATAATATACAAACCAAATAAATTGTGAGCAATAAAAAGCATCTGAATTTTTTTTATCAAAAACTATTTTATATTTTTTCCCACTATATTTTTCTAAATTTTCAACTAATTTTTTCTTAAAAATTTCATTCATATTTTTGTATCTTAAAATTAAAATATCTCTGTTTTCTTCTAGCCATAAGTCTATATCAATATTATAGGACTTCTCTCCAATCTTTGGATAATCTATAAGAAGCCAATCACTTTTCATTATTCCGCAATGTCCAAACATTCCAATAGGAGAAAAAGTTTTTTCTTTTAAAATTATATCTCCCGTTTTAAAAGTAAAAAATGACCCTTTACTACTATCAACTTCTTTCCATTTTATATTTTTATTTGAAATGTTACTACAAGCAGAAAAAATAAAAATCAAACTAAATAGCAATAATATTTTATATGATTTCTTCTTCATTAGGTACTCCTATTTTTATTTATAAAATAACTTTTCTAAACAAAGAGGAAACTGCGTTCGCTTTGCTCTCTGTTTCCCTTCTCTGCGAGGCTTGGAGCTCCGCCCCAAACCCCGCAAAAATGAAATTATAATTTTCTTGGATATAAAAAAACAATATCTATTAAAACTAAAATTTTATGTTTTAAAAAAACACTTCTGAATAATCAGAAGTGTTTTATATAAAAATTATATTGCTTATTTAGTTATTTCAGAAACAACTCCAGAAGCAACTGTTCTTCCACCTTCTCTGATGGCAAATCTTAATCCTGGTTCCATTGCGATTGGGTGAATTAATTCAACAACAACTGCTACGTTATCTCCAGGCATTACCATTTCTATTCCTTCTGGTAAAGTTACTGCACCAGTAATGTCAGTAGTTCTGAAATAGAATTGAGGTCTATATCCAGTAAAGAATGGAGTATGTCTTCCTCCTTCTTCTTTAGTTAGAACGTATACTTCCCCTTTAAAGTTAGTATGAGGTTTGATACTTCCAGGTTTAGCAAGTATTTGTCCTCTTTCAACATCTTCTTTTTTAATACCTCTTAATAATGCTCCAATGTTATCTCCTGCTTGACCTTGATCAAGAAGTTTTCTAAACATTTCTACTCCTGTACAAGTAGTTTTTGAAGTATCTTTAATTCCTACAACTTCGATTTCTTCTCCAACTTTGATAACTCCTCTTTCAACTCTTCCAGTAACAACTGTTCCTCTTCCAGTTATTGTGAAAACGTCTTCTATTGGCATCAAGAATGGTTGGTCAATAGCTCTTTCTGGAGTAGGAATATACTCATCAACAGAGTTCATAAGTGCCATAATTTGGTCTACCCATTTTTGTTCTCCATTTAAAGCTCCTAAAGATGATCCAGTTATTACAGGAATGTCATCTCCTGGGAATCCATATTCAGTTAATAATTCTCTTACTTCCATTTCAACTAATTCTAATAATTCTTCATCTTCAACCATATCTGCTTTGTTTAAATAAACAACGATGTATGGTACACCAACTTGTCTAGATAATAAGATATGTTCTCTTGTTTGAGGCATAGGACCATCAGCTGCAGATACAACTAAGATAGCTCCATCCATTTGAGCCGCTCCAGTGATCATGTTTTTAACATAGTCAGCATGGCCAGGACAGTCAACGTGAGCATAGTGTCTTCCTGCTGTTTCATATTCTATATGAGCTGTGTTTATTGTGATTCCTCTTTCTCTTTCTTCTGGAGCAACGTCAATTTTATCAAAATCAACTCTTTGTGCTAATCCCATATCTGCCAATACTTTTGAGATTGCTGCAGTTGTAGTTGTTTTTCCGTGGTCAACGTGTCCGATTGTTCCAATGTTTACATGTGGTTTACTTCTTTCAAATTTTTCTTTAGCCATTTTTTTCCTCCTAATTTTTTAATTAAATTTTTAATTTAATATTTTCCGTTTTCTTTATTTGATTATACTACTTTTTTACAAAAAGTAAAATTATTTTCCTCTTTCTTCTTGAATTTCTTTTTGAACAGATGCAGGAACTTGTAAGTATTCTGAAAATTCCCATGAATATGTTGCTCTTCCTTGAGATTTAGATCTCAAATCAGTTGCATATCCAAACATTTCTGATAAAGGTACTTTTGCAGTTATTATTTTTGCTCCATTTCTGTCTATCATTCCAGAAACCATTCCTCTTCTTGAGTTTAAGTCTCCTATGATATCTCCCATGTATTCTTCTGGAGTAGTTACTTCTACTTTGAATACTGGTTCAAGAATTACTGGTTTAGCTTTAGATGCTGCTTGTTTTAAAGCCATAGACCCAGCTATTTTGAATGCCATTTCTGATGAGTCAACTTCGTGGTAAGATCCATCATAAAGTGTAACTTTTACATCAACTATTGGATATCCAGCAATAACACCAGATTCTAACGCTTCTTTACATCCTTTTTCTACTGCTGGAATATATTCTCTAGGAATAACCCCTCCAGTAATTTTGTTAATAAATTCAAATTCTTTTCCAGGATTTGGTTCAAGTATAATTTTAACATGTCCGTATTGTCCTCTACCACCAGATTGTTTTGCATATTTAACTTCTTGATCATAAGAAGTTGTAATAGTTTCTCTGTAAGCAACTTGAGGTTTACCAACATTTGATTCTACTTTAAACTCTCTTTTCATTCTATCAACGATAATTTCAAGGTGAAGTTCTCCCATTCCAGAAATTATTGTTTGTCCTGTTTCTTCATCAGTTCTTACTCTGAATGTAGGATCTTCTTCAGCAAGTTTTGATAAAGCTATTCCCATTTTTTCTTGGTCATTTTTAGTTTTTGGTTCAACCGCAACTGAAATAACTGGTTCAGGGAATTCCATTTTTTCAAGAACTATTGGTGCATTTTCTGCACAAAGAGTATCTCCAGTTGTTGTATCTTTTAATCCAACTGCTGCTGCTATATCTCCACAATATACAACATCTATTTCTTCTCTTTTATTTGCGTGCATTTGTAAAATTCTTCCTAATCTCTCTTTTTTTCCTTTAGTAGAGTTTAAGATATAAGAACCTTTTTCAATAATTCCTGCATACACTCTAAAGAATGTTAATCTTCCTACAAATGGATCTGTCATAACTTTGAATGCTAAAGCTGCAAACGGAGCGTCATCTGACATTTCTCTATCAACATTAACTTCTGGGTCTTTAGGATCTGTTCCTTGAACCATAGCAACGTCAGTAGGTGCTGGCATATAGTCAACTATTGCATCTAGTAATGGTTGAACTCCTTTATTTTTAAAAGCAGTTCCACAAGTTACAGGTACAACAATATTTTCTATTGTAGCAACTCTTAAAGCTTTTCTTAATTCATCTTCTGTTATTTCTTCTCCACCAAAGAATTTTTCCATCAAAGCATCATCAGTTTCAACAACAGATTCTATCATCACTTGTCTTGCTTCTTCTGCTTTTTCTTTTAATTCTTCTCTGATTTCTTTTATTTCAAAATCTTGTCCATTATCAGAATCTACTGGCCATACAACTTCTTTCATTGTAATTAAGTCAATAATTCCTTCAAATTTATCTTCAGCACCAATAGGTAATTGAATAGGTACAGGATTAGATCCTAATTTTTCTTTAATATCTGCAACACACATATCAAAGTTAGCTCCTATTCTATCCATTTTATTAAAGAACGCTATTCTTGGTACTTTATATTTGTCAGCTTGTCTCCAAACTGTTTCAGATTGTGGTTGTACTCCATCAACAGCAGAGAAAACTGCTACTGATCCATCTAATACTCTTAGTGATCTTTCAACTTCAACAGTAAAGTCCACGTGCCCTGGTGTGTCTATTATATTTATTCTGTGTTCTCTCCAGAAACATGTAGTGGCAGCAGAAGTAATTGTGATACCTCTTTCTTGCTCTTGTTCCATCCAGTCCATTGTTGCTTGACCTTCATGAACTTCCCCTATTTTTCTTTCAACCCCAGTAAAAAATAATATTCTTTCTGTTGTAGTTGTTTTCCCAGCATCGATGTGAGCCATTATTCCAACGTTTCTAGTCATATCTAGTAATACTTTCCTAGCCATTAAATTTTTCCTCCTCGATTATACGAAAACATATTTATATTTTCTTTAAAACAATTATACTCTATAATGTGCGAAAGCTCTGTTTGCTTCTGCCATTTTATAAGTATCATCTTTTTTCTTAATAGTATCTCCTTCGTTATTTGCTGCTGCAATTAACTCTGCTGCTAACTTTTCTATCATTCCATATTCTTTTCTTGCTCTTGTATAGTTTGTTAACCATCTTATTGCTAAAGTTTGTTGTCTTTCAGCTCTTACTTCTACAGGAACTTGGTAAGTAGCCCCACCAATTCTTCTTGATCTAACTTCTATTTGTGGTTTAATATTTTCTAAAGCTTGTTTAAAAACTTCATATCCGTCTTGACCAGTTTTTTCCTTTATTAAGTCCATAGCTGAATAGAAAATTCCCTCTGCTATTGATTTTTTACCATCTAACATTATTGAATTTATAACCTTAGTTACAACTTTATCAGAATTTCTTGAATCAGGTAAAACATCTCTTTTTACGGCTGCTCTTCTTCTTGACATTTACTATTCACCTCCTTTTAATTAAGCATTTTTTGCTCCATATCTTGATCTAGCTTGTTTTCTTTTTGCAACACCAGCAGTATCTAGTGCTCCTCTTATAATTTTGTATCTAACCCCTGGTAAATCTTTTGTTCTTCCACCTCTTACTAACACGATTGAGTGTTCTTGTAAGTTGTGTCCTTCCCCAGGAATATAACAAGTAACCTCAGTTCCAGTTGTTAATTTTACTCTGGCAACCTTTCTTAAAGCTGAGTTTGGTTTTTTAGGTGTAGTTGTATAAACTCTCACACAAACTCCTCTTCTTTGTGGGTTCCCTTGTAAAGCTGGTGATTTTCTTGTTTCAGTTAATGATTTTCTTCCCTTTTTTATTAATTGACTTAGAGTAGGCATTTTCTCCCTCCTTTCTTTGATATTTTTTATTTTTTTATTTATAACTCTATTATTATAATATCTTTGTGTAAGTTTGTCAAATTTATTTTAAGGCTCTTATCTAAAAAAATTTAATTTTAATTATAGCAGTAAATAAATAATTTTTTTAATTTATGGGAAAATTAAAGCTTGACATTTAAGAAAAAAAATAGTATCATATTTATCAATAATAAAACTGAATAAAATCGGATGAAGGTATGAGGAGAGTTTTCTATTTTAGAAACACCGAAGAAGTAAATCTTTCAGGTAAATGGACTCATACTGGACGAACCTCTGGAGAGATTATCTTTAGATAACACCGAAGGAGCAAAGCTATTTTATAGCCTAAACTCTCAGGTAAAAGGACAGAGAATTTTACATATTACTTTTTGTTGTGTGTAATTTTTTAAATTTCTAGGGGTCTTTTATTTAAAGACTCTTTTTTTATTCTCTTTTATTCCTAAATTTTATTCAGTAATAAGTATAAAGGAGAGATGTTTTATGTTAAATTTGGTAACAACAATCAACAG
>JAGYHM010000011.1 GCA_018457305.1 Fusobacterium sp.
TAAGAGCTGATGAGCTATAACAGCTGACTAAATAAAACGAGCATTTTAAATTATGGCTACAGATAGAACTGCCCCAGAATTGAAAAATTTTAAATCAATTTTTGAAAGTATTGCTAATAGACACGGATACTTTTATGTTTGGGAAGATTATTTGAATCTGTTTATTAATGGTTGGTCTTTGAATTATCACGAACATTTTGATTTGAAAGCGATACAAAAGAAATATTCAGAGGAAGAAAAACTTAATTTTGGAAAATTAATCAATGAAATGATACTTGTTTTAGATAGTCAAATTAATTCTGATAAGGACTGGTTCGACTTTTTAGGAACTTTCTACGAAACTTATTCTTTATCTAAAAAACAAGGTTTTGCACAATTTTTTACTCCAAGTCCTATATGTAATTTTATGTCGCAAATAATAAATCCACAACGAAGAGAAACTTTTTCAGACCCCTGTTGTGGTAGTGGTCGCTTTTCTTTGGCTGCTAATTCTAATCATTTAGGAATGTTCCATTTTTTGGTAGATATAGATTATACTTGTGCTAAAATGAGTGCAATTAATTTGATGATGCACGGAATTAATGGTATAGTTATTTGTGATAATGGTTTGTTTCCAGGAAAAGATTTTAAAGGGGCTTTTATCGTGAATAGAAAAATAAATGTTACTGGTGTTCCTCAAATCGAATTTGAAAGCGATAAATCAAAAGCTTATAATTATGTGCGTTTTAATACAATGTCTATTCAAGATTTAAAAGATAATACCGTAGAAAATAAGACAGAAAATTTTGAGGATATTCAAGTAATCTTAAACAAATCGACAGGACAGTATCAATTATTCTAATTGTTATTGAAAGCAAGGTTTTCTTAGTGTTAATGCTATTGTTCTAAATGCTAAAAAAACCTTGTTTTATTTTTTGTATTTTCTGATTTCGTTTACTCCGAGTTCTCTTAGGTATTTATAATAAGTTGCCCTTGATACACCAACTTCTTTACATATTTCATCAACTGTTAAAATGCCCTCTTCAAAGAATCGCTTACATCTTTTGGCTTTTTTTAGAGATTTTTCAGATAAGCCATTGGGTCTGCCGAGTATCTTACCTCTATTTTTTGCAGAAATTAAACCTGCCTTTGTTCTCTCGATGATTAAATCACGCTCGAATTGAGCTAATGATGCAAATATATTCGTTATAAATTTAGTGTGAGGAGAAGTGTCCGTTGTGTCTATAAAAGGCTCTGTAATGCTCTTAAAACGCACTTTTTTTGCAATAAAGAAATTCATTAGTTTGTTAAAATCTATCAAACTTCGTGCAATTCGGTCAATTTTCCACACAACAATAGTATCATCTTCTCTTAATTGTTTCAAGAGCGATTCTAGTTGCTTTCGCTCTTTTTGAGCTGATGATACTTTATCTGTATATATGTTTTTTTCAGATATGCCGATTTTTAAAAGAGCATCAATTTGTAAGTCTAAATTTTGCTCGTATGTACTAACTCTTGCATAACCAAAAATCATATGCTTTTGAGGAGATTTATAAATTCATTATATGTTGCTCTACCTACATTTCTTAGATTTTTGAATTGAAGAATATTGATGTCTTTTACATATATGTTTCCTGTGTCGTACTCTGACATATATAGAGATAATTTATCTTTGAGTGTATTTGAAAAACGATTACTATCATCAATAATTATATCATTGATTCTTGGTTTTAAAGTAGGTTCTTCTATAGTTTCATCTACAACTTCCTCTAATTCAAAAATTATTTTTTGAATTTCTCCATTTTCTTTGGGTATGATGATGGCTCTATAGCCTTTTTCCCCATATTCATTTAAAATTTCTTCAATTGTATCATTACCATATTTTCCGTCAAAAAGTTTTTCAGACACAATTTTTTCAATAACATAAGAATATTTTTTTTTCATTTTTTAAGTTTTTATTTATTATCTTGACAAACCTATTTTATTAGATTTGTTTAATTTATTTATAGTATTTTCTATTTCATTTGTAACTTTCTCCATACGAGATTTTATATCCTTTGGAGTGAAAGGAAGAAATTTCTTGCTGTAATTAAGACATTTTTCTAAAAATGATTTATTATTTAATTGCTGTTTTCTGGATTTATTTACAAAATAAGAGGGGCGATATATACTGCTCCACTTATCGTTTTCAAGTTTTAAATCTTTGATTTTTTCCTTTCCAAGATAATTATATATACTTATTCTATCGACAGTTTTAGTATCATATAAATTATCTAATGATTTGGGAACTCCTTTAACTGCCATATTATGAGAATCAATATCAGCTAATCTACCTACCCCTTTGGTTTGTAGTTCTTCTGTGAAACGATTATATAATCCTAATTCTGTTACTATTCCAGGTGTTGCTATTGCGTGAGCTTCTACTATAAAACCGTTATTTTTAAAATCCAAAGCCGTATTAAGAGGTACTTTTGGATTTCTCATAGTGCCTTCAACAATAATATCATATTTGTTTTTGATAGCTTCTTTTATGAGTTGTTCTGTAAATACATTAGAAAAAATTTGAGTTTCTTTTGAGTAGTTATCAAAGTCTTTAATCAAATTTCGGCTATTTGGGTGGTAGAACCTATATAAATCCCCATTTACCACTAAAAAACTTCTATTGGGATATTCCTTTTCAATGTGTTTCGTTAGACTCCCCTTTCCAGATGCAGGTTGCCCTCCTAAAATTATTGCAATAGGCTTTTTAGATTCTTTATTAATGACATCTTTTAAAAGATAGTTCTTCTCTTTCTCAAAAATATTTTTGACAGATTCAATTTGCATAATAATTTTTTAAAATAGGAGCATAAAGGCGTTTTACTTTATCCATTACAGAAGTTCTAATCATATCGGAATTATCATCATTCCTATATATAATTTTTTCTTCTGCAAAAAGTAAATCTATTTCTTTTTCTAATGCTACTTTCTTTTCGTCATTAGTTTCATCATTAGCTTCTTTTGATTTTAGAACTCGAAGAGTTCCTACAATATCCAAAGCCACATCTAAACTTAATTCTTCCATAATCGATATATTTAAAAAGTTTAGTTTAATCATTAGAATTAAACTATTTATTTGATATGCAAATTTAAACTATTAATTTCAATAAAACAAGAAAAATAGAAAGTTTATTTTAATGTTCCTTTTTTTAGACTATTAAAAATAAATTGAAAATGTCAATATTCTATATTATTTTAGCATTTTTATAAGAATATATAAATATAAAAATATGAGAATATCATATATTTTAAGGATACACCCTCACACTTTAAGGATACACCCTCACACTTTAAGGATACACCCTCACACTTTCACCCTCACACTTTAAGGATACACCCTCACACTTTAAGGATACACCCTCACACTTTAAGGATACACCCTCACACTTTGAAACAGGGGCTCAGGATAGACCCTCACACTTTAAGGACGCACCCTCACACTTTAAGGATAGACCCTCACATTAATTAAGGATACACCCTCACACTTGCGTAAGGATACACCCTCACACTTCCCCTCTGTAACCCCAGTAAATACAGGGGCTTTCGAGTGCCTAAAATACTACTGTAAAATAATAAATAAAAAAATACAGTATCTTATAACAAAAAATTAATTCTAAAAACAAAAAAACAAGGTAATTTTTTTCTTTTCCTAAATTGAAAAAAAAATACAAAATTGAAAAAACGAAAAAAATTGAATTTCAAATTTATTTTTTCAAAATAAAAGGTTTTTTTAGCATTTAGAACAATAGCATTACTCAATTTAAAAAAATATAACTTTTATAACTTGTATTAAATAAAAAAATCTCACTGTTTAAGGATACACCCTCACACTTGCGTATAAACAAAAAAAGACTGTCAAAAAGACAGTCTTAATTTTGAGCTATGCTCCCGTACCATACTTTTGGCGCTGGCAGGTTGCTCCTCAGCAGAGCCTACTTCCTTCCTCATATGGCTCTGCAAAGATATAAAAAAATTTGAATAAAAAAATTTATTTTTTTTATTTTTTTTAACTTGCATATATAAAATATAATTGTATATTTGCATAAGAAAAATTTTAAAATATGGTAGGAATTTTAGCGAATCAAAAAGGAGGGGTAGCCAAAACTACAAATACAGTTCATTTGGCGGCTGCACTTGCTCAAAAAGGTTATAAGACCCTTTGTATTGATTTTGATAGTCAATGCGACCTTTCCCATTCTGTAGGAATAAGAAATGAGGAAGATTTTAATGTTATTAATTTTTTGAATAAGGAATCAAATATAAGGTTAAAGCAAAGAGCACCTAATTTTTTTGTAATACCTGGTTCAGATGATTTTATTTCTAATAATTACAAAATTAGTGCATTAAAAGATGCTTTAGAAATGGATAGAAATGGAACTTCACTAAGAGATTATTTCGATTATATATTTATTGATTGCCCTCCAAGTAAAATAATAGTTCCACAAAATGGTAATAAAAAAAATGAACACTCAGAAATAGAATTAGCATTATATGCTTCTGATTTTTTTATAATACCATTAAAAGCAGATGATTTTTCTGTTAAAAATTCTAATAAGTTTCTAGGGAAAGTTACAAACTTTATAAATTTTTATGATTTAGAAATTCATTTTTTAGGTTTTTTCTTTGGTTGTATTCTTTTAACAGAAAACAGTAAAGATTATTATACTTCCTTATTTGAAAAATATAGTAGTAATGAGATGCTTTTCCAGAGTTTTGTTAGACAGGATTCACAAGTGAAAAAAGCTGTTCGTGTTGGTAAAACGATTTTTCAACACAAACCGAGTTCTAGGTCAGCAGAAGATTATTTAGAATTAAGCAAAGAGTTTTTGAAAAGAATTAAAGAGTAATTATTAAAAATGGCAAAAAAACAAGAAATAAAAACGGAAGATTTTGATTTTGGAAATATTTCCAAAATTAATAAGATTATCAAAAAAGTTAAACAAACTGATGATGATAAAAAGGATAACAATGAGATGGTATCCTATAATTTTAGTCTTCATAAGAATATTATTGAGGAGTTTTATAAATTAAAGCAAGAGTATGCTTTTGAAAAAAAAGATTATAATCTATCTGTAAATAGAATGATGTCTATAATGATTACTTTCATTTTTAATGATTATGAAAAGAAAAATTTTATAGAAAATGTTCCGAATTCTTTTATAGAAAATGTTATTAGAAGAGGGCGTAGAAAAAGAAACGATAGAACATATCCTAAAAATGAAAGAGAAAACTTCCAAATATTAATCTCTAAAAGAGAAGATAAAATGTATTTAGAAATAATGTACGCTTATCTCAGAAACAATCCAAGTTCTAATGAGTTTGATGATTCAAAAAATACAAGAGTGTATTATTTTTATGATTTTATAGATTATATAAAATTACATAAGGAGGAATTTTTAAAGTTTAATCTTAATTATGAGTTTTAAAATTACTGTAAAATTTTCAGATAGAATTGAAAGGATTTTAAAAAAGATAAATATTTCAACTACTAATTTTGGCTATCTATATGATATTGATTGGAATTTTCAATATCTGCCTGTTGTTGGGGATAATTTTGATTGGGTATCTTATTTAGAAGATGTTGAAGAGTATAAATTGAATGAAAATTCTTTATCAAGAGAACAGTATAATGTTATAGATGAATTTAGACATAATTGTATTATCACAAAAAGAAAATGGATTAATACTACACAGCAATATTTTGAAATAACCATTGATTTTGATGATACTCCAGGGGGAATATTTAATCATAAGTTTGAATATTTATTGTAAAAAAATAATTCTTAGTACATTATCTTGCTATTCATTAAATCATTTTCATTTATAAATAACAGTATTACAAAAATACAGGGAGCTTCGTAAAGTCGCTCCTTTATTTTTTATACAGTAGATTTAAAATTTCAAAAGGATACCATTGCTATCAAGTGTAATCCTCAAACCGATATTTCGTTTTCATTTCGTTCAGCATTTTTTAGTTCTAAAAAATACAAGAACTTCATTCCAACTCCATTATCCGTTTTCGTCCTAATTTATTTGGTAGTTTTGACTTTAATTCTCAAGGTTCATAATTCCGTTCGTTCCTCCCTCCATTAGGACCTGGATAACTAAATACAAAAAAGTTTCTATTTTCTTTTCCGAAAAGAAACAAAACTCCAAATGAAAACCATTTTTTCTATACGCTCGTACTTTCCGTATGAGTCAGTTCTTAGCCACTCCTTTCACTCGTTGGCCAAGAACCGACATCACTCTCTGCGGACAAGCAGAGAGCTTCGCTAAAAAAATAGTAGAATTTAATGTGTAAACTTCTCTATTAAAAAGTTCATTTCCCCCTGACGACAGCAAAAGTACTATTTCACATTTTTTAGCTATCGATATTTTTTTTAAAAAATGAGGTTTCCCTCTTACAGGGGAATCCCTCCTAATTTTTTAAATACAGTCGTAAACTCCTAAAAATCCCTCTGCTAAATGTAAAATAGTGTTGGGTAGGCGACGACAGGGAAAAACAAGGTCATACTTTTTGAAGTTTACCCCTATCGGAAAAAACAATACGAATTTCTTTTTAAAAAAAATATTTATCTTTTTTATGTTATATAACTTGCACAATAAAAATAAAAACCGTATATTTGCATAGGTTTAATTAAGAGCTAAAAATAATTTTAATATACATAGTGTATATAATATATATATTATGTATATTTGTCAAAATTAAAATAATACCATTATGGAAGTTTTAGAAAAAAAGAGAAAGAATATTGATTTAGATATTCAGACGATGAAAACACTCGGACTATTTGCAACTAAAGAGGGCAAAAGTTTAAAGGGATATATTGAGGATTCTCTAAGAGAAAAAGCAGAAATTTTAAGAGATTCTTCCGATTATACATTCCTTTTAAATACTAAACCAGAGGGGCGTATCATTATTTCAAGTGAAGAACAAAGAGAATTTGAAAAATATATTGGAATATGATAGTAAAATTTTCTAAAGAATTTGTAAAAAAATCTAAAAAGATTTCTCCTCAAGACCTTGCTTCTATAAGAAATGTGATACTTGAAGTAAAAGGGGCTTCATCTGTTGAAGAATTAAAACAGTGTAAAAAATTAGTGGGATATAAAAACTCTTACAGAATAAGAGTAAGAGATTTGAGATTATTTTTTACCCTAATGATTTATGTTGAAGACAATGAAGTTGTATTTCAATATCTACTTAATCGAGGAGAGGCTTATTCTAAAAAATATTTACAGAAAATGAAAAATAGGGATAATGAGTGAACTACATAAATATAAATATCTAAATCAAGCTAATTTCTTTACAAGGAGCTTATTTAAATTGAAAAAGGAAATACACAAGGATATTGTGTATTTAGTTCAATCCAAAATTGATTTCTTTGGAGAACCAAAGGACACTATACAGGTTACTTTTGAAGATTACTTAAACTATAAGGGATTGAATAGAAATGATACTTATTCTTTTGAGGAGTTTTATAATTTTGTAGGAGAAATAACAGCTATTTCCGGGGCTTTTTATAATAAAGTAAATCAGCAGTTTATTTCTTTTAATGTTGTCGATAATGTGAAAATTGATAGAGATAATCCAGAATGTCTAAATATAGATTTAGCTAAATTTGGAAAAGTATTCTTTTTTAAAAAGGAACTTGAAAAATATATTAAATCAGTAACTCCTCAAGGAAAACCTTTAAAATATGTAGGTCATACTCAAATTGAAAGTACGGTGTTTTCCGTAAAGGGAGCGAGGAGAAAAAAATTCTTTGAAATTATTTCCCAATTTAAAAATACAGGTTTTTGTAAGATTTCTTTCCAGGAATTAAAAATGTACTTAGGTTATATCGAAATTGTAGATAAAAACACGAAGAAACCTTTGAATGATAATGAGCAATTGAAAATGATATTCTTGCCAGAGGATAAATATGAATTTATAGATAGTTGTCCTCGTTATTCTATTTTCGAGAGAGATTTTTTGAAACCTGCAATAATAGCTATTAATAAAGATAAGGGAAAAGATATTAATAATTTGACAATTTCTAAAAAGTTAAAAACAGGAAGAAAAATTACTCATTTAGAATTTACATTTAACTCATTAGGTAAGGAACTTACCGAAGATGAAACTAAATGCTTGTCCTTTTTTAAAGAGTTGGGTCTTGAAGAACAGCAAATTTTATATTTACTTAAAAGAATAGGTTATCAAGAAATGTATGGTAGATATATGCATCATATTGATAGAAGAGTAGATGAAAATAGAAATTTTAAATTTGTTCAAAGAAAAAATGGAGTGGAAATTGAAAATTTAGGAGGATATTTCTATACAGTTTTATTTCCAGAACTAAAAAAAGATTAATTACTTAAATAACAAAAGACAATGAACACTATTTCCAGATATCAAGAAAAGAAGAATAAAATTGATGAAAATATTAAAACGGTCTGTAAATATGCAGGATTGAAAGTTTTAAGAATAGAAAATGTTTTTAATGGTTTAAATCAAGGAATTGTAATTATTTTTACTGAAATAGTTGATGATACGGTTGTTTCCGTTATGCTCAATCCTTTGCAAATTGCAGAAATCAACCTTTACAAAAAAAAGGAGATAGTTTTACATTTGAATATATCGGATTCTGATATAAAAAAATTGCAAGAAGAAAGCGATAATATTAAAAGGCTCGGAAAATGAAAAAAATAAATAGTTCCTTAAACATATATCAAATGTATAAGTATAATGGATATGAATTTGGCTATTTTGTGCAAAGAAATAGTTGGAGTGATACCGTTGCAAAAATTATAAACATAGATGGAGTGTTAGAGGGAGAACCTATTAAAGGACAATCTCCTTATTTTGAAAATCAAAAAGTGATAGCGGAATTTTATGATTCCGAGGGAAATTTTAAAAATATAGATGAATTAAGTTGCCCAGGTACTTATGGATATGATTTGATAAAACCGTTGTCAATTAAAATTAAAAAAGATGATATGTAAAATTCCTCAATTTTTATATGTTCCAAGAGTAAATACTTTAGAATCCAATACAGATAAATTTATAATTGAAACAAGAAAATTTATAATGTGGAAAATTGACTTGTTCGATTCATATAAGAAAGCTGTTGATTTTGTTATTAAAAGTGAGAAAGATGAAGAAGAAGAACAGGAGGGAACTATAACTGTTCATAAAAAATACCCTATTGTTTTAACTTGTATTAAAATAGAAAATAATATCACAATGAAAAGATTAGTGAAGTTAGGAACTCTTGCTTGTGATTGGTATGTACAATTTTACCTAAAAGAAAATAAATAACTTTTTTTTATTTTATAACTTGTATAATAAAAATAAAAGTTGTATATTTGCATAGAATTAATTAATGGATATTCAAGAGAATAAACGGAAAATTAATTACTTATTTAACAAATTTAAAAATAGATACATTTATGGAATTATTAGAAGTTACCAAAAGCAAGATGAAAACAGACATTCTTCATTTAATCGAAATGTTTCAGTTAAATTTAATTGAAAATACAGAAGATAGGGTCTATAAAATTGCACCAAAGGAGAATACTCCTTATCCGATGTTTACTCATTCACTATTAAGACAATTTTTAAAGTTGTGTGATAACTACATAAATGAAAATTGTAATCCTTTTTTTTGTGTGTATTCAAATATAGAGAATAGTAATAAATTGATTTTAGAAGTTAATCTAAATCCTAATTTGTAATTAGTGGACAACTTTTGTACAAGCGATTATATAAATTTGCAGAAAGAAAAATCAAAACTTTAAATTATGGAAAGAGATTACAACCAAAGAATTACGACCACAGATGAAGTAACAGGAATTTCCCAAAAACTAAAAGAGGAAATCGTAGCACATTGCTTTACAGGTAAAGTATTGCTTGAATTAAAAGAGGAAATCGTTAAAATGCAAAGTAAAGGAGTGAAGAATTATAAACAAGATTTATACGAAGAAATTAACGCAATTCTTTATGATGAATATGTAAAATATGGAACAATAGAGGAAATTTAATAAGGATTTTCTTCGATAAAATAAATAATTAAAAGTTATGAAAATTACAATTAACAAAAGCCCTTTTTCAGATAGAGTGATGATTTGCTATCATACAAAGCAAAAGTTACCACGAAAAACGAAAAAAGCAGTTAAAAATTATTTTTTGGGAAAGGGAAAGTATAAAGGGAAAATGTTTATTATAGATGAAATATTTGGGGGGCTTGATAATGAAAGAAAAGCCCCTTTTATAAAAAGTTGTGCTAAAATATATAGGAAATATTATGGAAAAAAATAAATTTGACAGGGATTTTATAAACGCATTAGATTTATCTGTTGATATAGAAAGCGATTCTCTTATACCAGTGGAAAATTTAGAAGATTATCTAAATTTAGATAAACAGAAAATAAAAATTACATCGTATTTAGAATTTTCAATTGCTAAGTTTTTCCATAAATACAATCATCTTCCAAGCATAGGTACAGTAATTTATTATGACCCTCTTGATATAGATTACAAAATAGAGGATATAGTAATATATGAAAATTGTGTTCGTTTTTTTTGTGAGTTAAGTAAATCAGAAAATGAAAGAATAAGTCTGCAATATGAGAAATTTGAAAGAATGATGAAAAAAAATAATTCTTAGTACATTATCTTGCTATTCATTAAATCATTTTCATTTATAAATAACAGTATTATAAAAATATAGGGAGCTTCGTAAAGTCGCTCCTTTATTTTTTATACAGTAAAATTTAAAATTTCAAAAGGATACCATTGCTATCAAGTGTAATCCTCAAACCGATATTTCGTTTTCATTTCGTTCAGCATTTTTTAACCTAAAAAATACAAGAACTTCATTCCAACTCCATTATCCGTTTTCGTCCTAATTTATTCGGTAGTTTTGACTTTAATTCTCAAGGTTCATAATTCCGTTCGTTCCTCCCTCCATTAGGACCTGGAGAACTAAATACAAAAAAGTTTCTATTTTCTTTTCCGAAAAGAAACAAAACTCCAAATGAAAACCATTTTTTCTATACGCTCGTACTTCCGTATGAGTCGGTTCTTAGCCCTCCTTTCAGTCGTTGGCCAAGAACCGACATCACTCTCTGCGGACAAGCAGAGAGCTTCGCTAAAAAAATAGTAGAATTTAATGTGTAAACTTCTCTATTAAAAAGTTCATTTCCCCCTGACGACAGCAAAAGTACTATTTCACATTTTTTAGCTATCGATATTTTTTTTAAAAAATGAGGTTTCCCTCTTACAGGGGAATCCCTCCTAATTTTTTAAATACAGTCGTAAACTCCTAAAAATCCCTCTGCTAAATGTAAAATAGTGTTGGGTAGGCGACGACAGGGAAAAACAAGGTCATACTTTTTGAAGTTTACCCCTATCGGAAAAAACAATACGAATTTCTTTTTAAAAAAAATATTTATCTTTTTTATGTTATATAACTTGCACAATAAAAATAAAAACCGTATATTTGCATAGGTTTAATTAAGAGCTGATGAGCTATAACAGCTGACTAAATAAAACGAGCATTTTAAATTATGTTACCAAGAGTAAGACCTAATGGATTAAATGAAACTATCCGAATTGAAAAACTAAACTTAGACTGTTTTTACAGTGAAGAAAAAAAAGTAGCGATTTTGTACAAAGGTAGAAGTAGAAAACCAAATTTTTATTATTCATTTAAAACAACTGAAATGATGTATAAAAAAATTAATTCAACTATCGACCATTTTTGTGCAATATATGATGAAAAAGAAAACCGAAAAAGAAAAATTAAAGAATTAAGAAAAAACTTTAAAGCTTCTAATTTTTTCAAAGAGGGAGATATTGTTTACAATTCTTGGGGCTACGGACAAACAAATGTTGAATTTTACCAAGTTGTAAAGGTTTTGCCTAAATCTATAAGAGTAAGAGAAATTTCCCAACAAAAAGTAGAGGGGTCTGAGGGATTTGATTGTTGCGATGTTGTAGCCGTAAAAGATAGTTTCCTAAAAAATTCAAAGCCTTTTTTATTGAGATTACAACCTGCACTTGATGAAGAGGGATATGAAATTTGTTCTAAAAATTCTTATTACTGTTTTTCAAAATGGAATGGTAAACCAAAATATAAAAGTTGGTACTATTAATAAAGTGAATAATGAATTAGGATTGTGTATTGCAGTCCTAATTCATATAATTGAAAAAAAATATTTATCTTTTTTATATTATATAACTTGCATAATAAAAATAAAAGCCGTATATTTGCATAGGTTTAATAAGGAGCTGATGAGCTACAACAGCTGACTAAATAAAACGAGCATTTTAAATTATGGCTTATTTATCAAAAGATGAAGTAAAAGTTAGAAGAGAAAAAATTAAAAAATTATTCCCAGTCAAAAAAGGGTGGAAATTTAGTATTACAAGAGACCATTTTAGCGGTATAAAATTAGCAATTTTACAAGCCCCTACTAATTTCTTGAAAGATACAGAACAAGGATATTTGTCGATTAATGAATGTTATATCGATGAAAACTTTCCAAAGGAACAAGCAAAGGTATTAAATCAAATGTATGCTGTTTTAAATCAAGGTAATTACAATAACTCCGACCCAATGACAGATTATTTTAATGTAGGATTTTATGTTAGTATGTCAATAGGAAAATGGAATCAAAATTTTGTTTATGTAGAAAAATAAAAATATTAAAATATAAAAATATCAAAATATTATATAAATTATATAACTTGCACATTAAAAATAAAAGTTGTATATTTGTTAAAGTTTAATTAAATAAAAATAGAAAATTATGGCACTAAAAAATTCAGTTAGATTAGTAGGAAATGTAGGTAATGATATTACCTTAGAGAAAACCACTAATGATAATAAGTATGTTCAAATATCATTAGCGATTAATAACAAAATTAAAAATTCAAACGGAGAATTGGAAGAAAAAACATCTTGGTTCCGTTGTGTAGCGTGGAATAAAACAGCAGAATTAGTTAATGAATTTGTAAATAAAGGAGATGAGATTATCATTGATGGCTTTTTGAATTCGAATACTTATGAAAAAGAGGGAGAAAAAAGAACAGCAGTTGAAGTTGTTGTAAATGAATTCTATTTGACTAAAAAAAATAAATAATAGTTTTTAAGATGGTTTTAACGGGGATACTTTTAATTAAGTGTTCCCTTTTTTAAATATCTTATATAACTTTTTAAAATTGTATGATAAAAATAAAATATAATAAAACAGCTTTCTTTTTACTATTGTTTTGGAGCATAGGTGTAAATGCACAGGTAGTATTTTTACACGGTTATGGAAGTAATGAAAATCAACTTAAAGCAATAGGGAACAAAATTTCAGAAGAAAAAATATTTCTTAATGCTCCTTTTGAAATTGTAGAGAATCTATATAAATGGTTCGAAATAGATTTTGGTAATGATACGATGATTGATAATGAAAAAGAGTATCGAAAATCTATTTTAGAAGTTGAAAAAAAATTAGTTGATTTAAAAGAACCTATTTTAGTAGGGTACTCACAAGGAGGTTTTATAGCAGGTTCTATTTGCTTAAAGAATCAAAAATTTAATCGCTTAATTCTTTTAAACTCTTATTTGAATACTTCTTACATATCCAAGTTAAGAGAAAATTTTTCTAAATTGGAAGTATTACTAATTTATGATGAAAATGATTTTTTAATCACAAAGGAACGATTTAATCATACAATTGAAATACTGGAGAAGTTGAAAATTAAATATATCGTGGTTAAACATAAAAATTACCACAAGTACACACATAATGAGGAGAATATAATTGTAAATCAAATAAAAAAATGGAAAAAGAAAAATTTATTGAATTAAAAATAGCAAAAGTTTACGCTATCTATAAACAAGGCTTTTTTGTGTTCTTGTTTATTTTAGGAATTTTAGCAATTCCTTTTATTGGAAAATATGCGTTCGTAGAATTAATTATTATGCCCATTTTACTAATTAAAATTCTTTATGGATACTTCTATTACAGATTACAAAATATTAAAATTTTTGAGGATAAAATGCTTATTAAAACAGGTGTCTTTTCTGTGAATAATGATTATTTGGAACTATATAGAGTGAAAGATTATGAGGTGTTTCAGAGCTTTTTTATGAGAGTTTTTAATTTAATGGCTTTTACATTACATACTTCCGATAAAACTACGCCAATCATTCATATTAGAGGTATTAAAAAATCTAATATAGTCGATATTATAAGAAATAATGTGGAACGACAAAGAAAATTAAAAGGAGTTAGAGAATTTGATTAATATTTTAGCAATGAAAAAAATAGTATTTATATTATTCTTATTTTGGAATTTTGGCGTGGTTGCTCAAAATAACCCTAAATTGGAAATTGAAAAATTAAAAAAAGAAATAACTTCTATAAATAAACGGATAGAAAAAATTATACAGGATAATCCAGAATTAAAAGATTCCATAAGTAAAAATAAAAAATTGGATTTGTTTAATGAGGAACTTCTCGATAAAAAAATAGACCAACTTCTTTATTTTTTAAAAGAAAATGATATTGATAGAATAGAAAAATTATTTCAAAAATTACAAAATTCAGAAAGGACAAAAAAGTTGTCGGATTTTATTTTGTTTGAAATGAATAAGGCAAAAAATAAACTGCATAGAGAAATTGAAAAAATGCCTAAACGAAGTAAATAATATATCATAATCGTTATAGCAGAATAGGTTTTATAGAGTTTTTTTAGGGTGCTAATGTTATCGTTCAAAATGCTAAAAAAACCTTTTTTAGTTAAGTTGCAAGATGTGTTTTTGTTCTACGAAAAAAAACGAAATCTTGTTTTTATTTATCAATAAAAAGAGAGGAAAAATCTTCGCAACTCGATTTTTGGGAAACCATTTTTATATAAAAATAGTTTTATGAATAAGAAGAAATATACAGAAGAACAGATAAAAAATATTTTAGCACAGGAAAATAAAAAAGGAGATATTGCTAAAATATGTAAAGAATATGATATTCATATTTCCACATTTTATCGTTGGAAGAATATTTATTCTGAGAGTAATGATAATAGAAATTTTTCGGCAAGATTTAGAATGTCTCAAAAAGAATATGACCTTTTTAAAAAGAGATGTAAAGAGTTGGGTTATGAAAATAATCATAGTGCCTTTATCCGAAAAATAATCTTTGATAAAGCTATTTTAGTAATAGACCCAAAGAAAATGTTTCACGAATTAAATTCTTTAAGAGCAGAACTTAACAAAATAGGTTCTAATCTGAACCAGGTGGCACATTATGCTAATTTTTTAAATAATCAGAAGTATTTAGAGGATAAACCTTTAAAGGAGTTTCAAAAAGTAGCATTTGATTTGAAGAAAAAAGAAATTGAAATTGTCGAATTAATGAAAAAGTTATTTGCAAAAATTTAAAATTTTCATATCTTCGTAAAAATTTTGCAAAACATTTATGTTTTTAACTTTTGTTTGCAAGTTATAAAATATAAATAAGTTTAAAATCAAAATGAGAAAAGTAATTAAAATAAGAAAAGCAATAGAAGTATTCAAGGAAGTTTATTTTTGGGATTGTGCCAAAGATAAAATTGATTTGTTTGATGATGCTGAATTTGTTATTGAAAGGGTGTTTTCTCAGTCGCTTAATAAACAAAGGGAAATTGATTTAGAAAAAGTAATAGAAATTTATCCTATTGACCTTATTAGGCAAGTGGCAAAAAATAGTACTCAAATTTTTGGTAATAAAAGAATAGAACAAATATCTGAAAGAATTGGGATTAGACCAGAAGAAATCAATACTTACGCATTAGCGTTTTAATAATGAAAGCAGTATCTACAAATATGATAGAATCCATTAAGGATTTAATGGAGATGAAAAGTTTGAAAGACTTTGCTCTTGGAGGAGGAACAAATCTTGCTATTAAGTATTCTTATCGAGTTTCTACAGATATAGATTTATTTTCAAGTGATATTGTTGGATTATCTCAAATGAAGTCAATAGAACAGGAATTAAAAGAGAAGTTTAACGACAATATTGAAATAGAGATTGAGAATCCTCACTCTGAAAATCTTTCTTTTATTAGAGCTAGTATGATTAATAATGAAAGTGTTATTAAGGTAGATATTATTCAGAATATAAAATTTAAAAATCCAATAGAAACAATTGACGGAATTAGGTTAATTAATGATTTAGATATAGGAGCATTAAAACTTTTGTCTTTTGCAGACAGAGGAACTAGAAAGGATTTGTATGATTTATATTTTTTGCAAAAAAAATATGGTCTTGAAAAATTATATGATAAGTTACAATTAAGAAATCAAACTATTGATATTACCCAAAAAGAGAATCAGAATATATTTAATGTAGCTACTTTTAAGCCTAAAGAATTTTTAGATAAATCTTTGACTTCATTAGGAAATTTTAATAAATCTAAGGATTTAAAACAGCCAGAAAATAGGGTAGTTCTAGTGGGAGATAATATGAATTTAGCATTTCCCATTATAAAAGAACGGTGGCTTGATAAGGTAAAAGAGTTAGCCGATAGAAAAGGATTGGCATTTGAAGAAACTCCAAATATTAGAAGAAATAAAGGGTTTAGTTGGTAATTACTAAACCCTCTTTTTATTTTTAATTTACAAGTTATATAATTTATATAATATATTATTTAGGATTCTTTTTTGTGAAAGAAAATTGAAAGTTTCCTTTTCTGTGAGATTTATCCAATGTATAAGATTCTTTAAATATTTCTTTGCCCTCTCTTTTAACAATGAGAGAAATATTTACTTTAACTGTTGAGTCATTTTCATATTCTCTATCGATTTCTATAAGAGAACTAACAGCAATTATTTTTGTTTTATTTATATAATACTTAAATGTTCCTTTGCGATTTTCTAAATCGATAGAGGGGGCAAATCCTAAATTTTTGTTGCTGTTTTTTTCGTAAAAATTAGCTTGGGAATCACTTACAAAAATTAAAGAATCAAGATTCAATTTTTCAGTATCTCCAGATTGTTTGAAAATAATTTCAAAATCAGTTTTTTCTAGGTTGTCTTTAAACTTAGGTTCATCATTGTTTTTAGAACAAGAAAACAATACCACGAGCGTAAATAATGAATAAATGATTTTTTTCATAACTAAATTGTTTTTAATATTAAACTTTCTTTTTTTATTAATTCTTGTAAATTGTTTTTTAGTAAAAATTTATGAGCTTCAAATATAACTATAATTTTAGAAAATAAATAATTTTCTTTGATAAAATCTATAACTTTTTTATTGATTGTAAAAGCACAATAAAGTAAAATACTTTTTTGTTTTAAATGATAAATGTTGTTTAAGTAATACTTTATCAGAATTAGAGGACTAATTCCGATAATAATAATATCATAATAAAAAGTATAATTAATGCTAAATTTCCAATAACTCCCTTTTTCAGCTCCCTCTTTTCTTTGAAAATTTTTATGGAATAGATAGTATCCATTAAAATCAGTATCGCTATTGCTACAAAGAGGTGTACAATATACCTTTGAATTATTGTACATAGTGCTAAATAGAACTTCTTCAAAAATTGATATATTCTTATTATTGAAATATTGTTCTAAAAAACAGAGGTCGCCTTTGCTAAGATTTTTGGGAATCATTTTATTATCTTTTCATTCCTATTTTTTGAGAAATGGATTTTTCCTTTTTGATAGATACTTTGTTACTTTTTCCAAAATCTAACTTTACCGAACGCTTAGCGTTCTTGTTGCCTACCTTAATTGATTTACCTTTTTTTAAATCTGATTTCTGCTCCTCTGTTAAT
>JAGYHM010000012.1 GCA_018457305.1 Fusobacterium sp.
AAATTTATAAAATAGGTAATTTTGGATATGTTAATTTAGATAAGGGTTTAGTAGTTTACGACGACTTTGAGGAAGAAATTAAAGATATAAATATTAAATTTTTATTTGATAAAACTGATATAAGAGCAAATGCTGATTATAATATTTTTGGAAATAAAGAAAAAGCAAATTTGACTTTACTTGATAAAAAATTAAATATTTCAGCCTCTTTAAAAAATATAAATTCAGAAAAAATTTTAAAATATAAATTTTTACAAGATAAAAAAATAGATTTAGGTGGAATAAATATTAAAAATATTTTTTCAAAACTTACTTATTCTAAAAATGAAGGCTTATCTATAAGTGTAAATTCAGATTTGAATAATTCAAAATTTAAAAATATTATTTTTAAAGATTTAAAATTAAATTATTTTTCAAAAGACAAAGAAAAAAGTTTAAAAAATTCTTATTTATTAGTAGATATTTTTGATATGGAAGAAAAAATATTATTTGATATGGAGAATAAAAAAGAAAATATTTATAATATTAAATTAAAAAATTCTTCAGATAAAGCTAGTAATTTAATACCCAATATAGAGGCAGATATAAATTTTATAAATGAAAAAGAAAAATTAAATTTTGATTTTTCATCGGACTTAGTTAATTTTAAAGGAAATTATTTTAAAGAGAAAAATAAATTAGAAATTTTAGGAGAAAATTTTAATTTAGATTTTGATAATAAAAATAAATTTATTATTTTTAAGAGTATAAAAAATAAGCAAAATAATTTAGCTTTAGATTTATTTTATAATTTAGCTAATAATAATTTCGATTTAAAATACGATGCCAATAAATTTGAATTAAATAAAAAATATAAAGATGAAGATATATTTTTAAATTTTTCTGGAAAAGGTTTTGTTAAAAAAGAAAATAATATTATATCTTCCAAAGGAAATATACAAAATTTAAGTGGAAAGTACAAAAACTACTTTTTAGAAAATTTGAGTACAAATTATTTTACTAAACAAGAAAATAAAAAAACTGTTACAGAACTACATGGAGAAGTTTCAGAGATTTTTTATGATAAATATAGTTTGGCTGGATTGAGATTTGATTTAGGTTTAAAAGATAATATTTTAAAAATCTTTGATATAGAAAATTCAAAAATTTCTACTCATGGAGAAGTGAATTTAAGAGATAAAAATATTGATTTAAGTTTTAATATAAATAACTTGAATAATGAAGATTTAATGCTAGATAAACTTTCTTTTAATCTTGGAAGTCTAAAAGGAAATATTTTTGGAAATCTAAAAAATCCCAGTTCAAATATAATTTTTGATAATTTAGAATTAGATTTAGATAAATATGGGAAATTAAATACTAATGGAGAATTAAATTTAAAAGATAAAAAAATAAATATTCCTTTTATAAACTCAGATAACCACAAATTGACTGGAAACTATGACATAGAAACTGGAAGATATAACGGTAGAGTAAATCTTTTTGAGGAAAATGTAAATAAATATTCACCTCTAAAAGAATTGAGAGCAAGACTTATATCTCAAATAGATATCACAGGAATATTCTCAAAAGAAAGCAAAGAATTAAATGCACTGATAGAAGGAAATTTAGATAGAGTATTTTATAAGACAAAAAATATGCCTAATTTATATTTTAATCTAAAGTATGCTAATGCTAAAGACTTTATAGATGGCTTATTAGAAATAAATAAAATTTCAATATTAAATGAAAGAAAAAAAGAAATTATATCTTTAAACGGACAAATAGATTTAGCTAAAAAATATTTAGAGATTTTCACTGAAAATAAGGAACAGGAAATTAGTTTATCGAAATTAAAAAGTTATTTCCCAGTAAATTATATAAAAGGTAAATTTTTAACAGATTTTTATGCTAAAGGAAATTTTGAGAATCCTTACTATAAGTTAAGTTTAAAATCATGCAATACAAAGGTTAAAGATGTTGAGTTAGATGATATAGAAATTTTATTAACTGGAGATACTAAACGAGTTAATTTAGAAAAATTTAATTTGGATTATGCTAAAAATATTTTTTATGGTAATGGAGCTTATAATTTAAAAGATAAAACTTATTCCTTAAATTTAAAATCAAACGAAGTTGATTTTATTGTTTTAAATAAATTCTTAAAAGATAGGAATATTGAAAATTTATCTGGGAAAGCTAATGTTGATATTAGATTAAATCAAAATAACTCAAGTGGTTCTTTTAAAGTTTCCGATTTAAGTTTCAATATTCCAAAATATAATTTTAAATTATCTGATTTGAATTCAAAAATTTCATTAAAAAATGATAAAATAATTATAAATTCTATAAAAAGTAATATGAATGATGGAAATTTTGAAGCAGATGGATATATAGAGGTTCCGAAAACATTGACGGTTTTCAATAAGGAAATTTTAAAAAAATTAAATTATTCTATAAATACTAAGTTAGATAATTTTAGGCATAAGTTTCCAGATGTTTCAGATATAGCTTTTCACTCTAATATCTTATTAAGTAACAAAAAAATTGAAGGAGCTCTTTATTTAGATGATGGAACTATCTATGATATACCAAATAATTATAAAAGTATTTGGAAAATAATTTCTTCATTTTTATTTAAAAAAGTTAAGAAAAATAAAAAAGATAATAAAGTAGAATATGAATTACCTGATTATCTTAAAGATTTACCGTACTTAAATTTAGCAGTTATTGCAAATAAACCTCTTATTTTGAATATGAATAATTTTACAACTTTCGTAGATGAAGTAAAAGGTGAAGTTTATGCAAACTTGAATTTAAAAGGAGAAAATGGAAAGTTTTATATACTTGGAAATGTAGAAGGGCAAAAGGGACATTTAATTTTAAATTCAAATTTATTTGAATTAGATAAAGCATTGGTTTCATTTAATAAGAAAGACTTATTTTTGCCAAAATTTGATCCGAATATTTCTTTAGAAAGTAGGGTAAGACTTGCTAATGATACAACGAATTTTAATATCAGTGGAAATTTAAAAAAATTAAGATATAATATTGCTTCAAGAAGTGGAAGTTCTAATGGAGAGCTAAATTCTTTAATAGAAGACATAAAAAATGGAGAAGTACAGACAGAAACTAACACACCTTATTATAATTTATTAAAAAATATAATTAGTGATCAAGTGACACAGACATTTTTTGGAAAAACAACTAAAACGGTAAAAAATATGTTTAATCTTTCTAAATTGAGATTGAGATCGGATATTTCAACATCAAATATCAATGATATAGAGTATTTTATCGGAGAGAGAGAAAATAGTGTAAAATCTTTTAGATTAAATACAATTCTTGAAGTTGAAGATAATTTATATAAAGATAAAATTTTTATAAATGCTAACACAAGATTATTTTCAACAAATACGAACTTAAATGATAGATATTCAAAGATAAATGACGATAAGGTTAGAGAATATGATGTAAATTTAGAATATAGACAAAAAAATTATAGTATTGGGGTTGGAGTGGGAAATATTCCACAAAAATATAGAACAGATTTAGAAAGAGATTACGATAAGAAAAATTATCATGTGAATTTCAAATTTAGAAAAAAATTTAATAATTTTTCTGAATTATTTTCTTTTTAAGCTTTTAAATTATTTATAAATGTGATATTATAATATATAAAATACTAAATGGAGGAGTAATATGAAAAAGAAAGTTATTGTACTTTTGATGTTGTTATTGAGTTTAAGTGTTTTTGCAGAGCTTACTAATTTACCGATCAAACATATAAATATAATTAATAATACACAAGTACCTAATGAAGTTATTAAAGCAAATATGAAAATGAATGAAGGAGATGTTTTCAAAACTGAAAATATGTTGGAAGATTTTAAGTCATTAAAAAATACTGGTTATTTTGATGATGTAGTTATAAATCCTACTTCTTTTGATGGTGGAGTTAAAATAGCTATTTCAGTTGTAGAAAAGCCAAATGTTATGGCTTTGTTATCTAAAAAGGGAATAGTTGGACTTCAAGACAGGGGAGATATTGATAAATCTTTAATTATTTCAAATATTAGTATTTCTGGAAATAAATTTTTAGCAGATAATGAAATTTTACCTTTAATGAATTTGAATACCGGAGAATATTATTCTAAAAGTAAAGTTTTAAATACTCAGAAAGCTTTATTGGCATCTGGTTATTTTTCAAATGTTGTTCCTAGAACTGTAAAAAATGGAGGAAAGTTATCTTTAAATTTTGAAGTAACAGAAAATCCAATAATTAGAGATGTATTAATAACTGGAAATACAGTTTTTGAAGATGAACAGTTAAAGTCTTTATTAGCAAGTAAAGTTGGAAAAGTTCAAAATTATAATGCTTTAAATGAAGATAGAAATAGAATACTTGAAGCGTATAATAGAAGTGGTTTTACTCTTGTAAATATTTCTGATATGAAACTTGATGAAAATAATAATTTAAGAATTAATATAGTTGAAGGAATTGTTAGAAGTATACAAGTGAAGAAAATGATAACTAAACAAAAAGGAAACAGAAGAAAGCCTAATGATGATACATTAAAAACTAAATCTTATGTAATTGATAGAGAAATTGAAATAATTCCAGGAAAAATTTTCAATAATAATGACTATCAAGCAACTCTAAATAACTTAATGAGATTAGGAATATTTAAAAATGTAAAATATGAAGCAAGAAGTATTCCAGGAGATCCACAAGGAATAAACTTAATTCTTTTAATAGATGAAGATAGAACTGCTACTTTACAAGGGTCAATATCTTATGGTTCAGAAGTTGGATTTATGGGTTCAGTTGCACTTAAAGATATTAACTGGAATGGAAAAGGGCAAGAATTTGGATTTAATGTAGAAAAATCAAATAAAAATTACACTGGATTTAATATTAATTTCTTTGATCCTTGGATAAAAAATACAGATAGAGTATCTTGGGGTTGGGGAGCATATAAAACATCTTATGGAGATGGTTCTAGTAATTTATTTGGAGATATTAATACTTTAGGTTTTAAAGTAAATATTGGTAAAGGACTTTCAAGAAATGTAGTTTTAAGTATAGGTGCTAAAGTAGAACAAGTTAAAGAAAAACATAGTAAAGGAGCATTTGCTCCTGATAAACAAGGAAACTTCTATTACCCTCATGGTTGGCTAAAACATTCTAAAGATATAAAAGGAGAAAAAAGTTGGTTACATCCAATTACTGGTATAGATGATAAATATTTAATTTGGAGTGTGTATCCTTACTTAAGTTATGATTCAAGAAATAATTATTATAATCCTACAAAAGGAACTTTTGCTAAATTTCAAATAGAAGCAGGGCATGCAGGTGGATATAAGGCAGACTATTTTGGAAATGCAACTTTAGAACTTAGAAAATATCACAAAGGTTTATTTAAAAATAATATTTTTGCATATAGAGCAATAGCTGGGTATATGACTAAATCTACTAAAGAATCTCAAAGATTCTGGGTAGGTGGAGGAAATTCTTTAAGAGGTTATGATGGAGGTTTCTTTAAAGGGACTCAGAAGGTTGTAGCAACTATAGAAAATAGAACTCAAATCAACGATATACTTGGAATAGTTTTATTTGCTGATGCTGGTAGAGCTTGGAAAAACGAAGGAAGAGATCCAAATTATGATCCGTTCGATCAAGGACAGTATGTACGTAAATCTGGAAAAGATAGAGCTAGATTGGGAAGAAATATTGCAACAACTGCAGGTGTAGGTCTTAGACTTAATACACCAATGGGACCATTAAGATTTGACTTTGGTTGGCCAGTTGGAAATAAAATGGATAAAGAAGGAATGAAGTTCTATTTCAATATGGGACAATCTTTCTAAAAAAATTAGGTTATTTAATTAAAATTTATTAAATATAAAAAATTTAAAATATACTAGGAGGTATAAAATGAAAAAATTATTAATAGTTGCATCTTTATTATTAGCAACTTCAGCATTTGCTGAAAAAATTGGAGTTATTGATACTCAAAAAGTTGTTTCAAATTATTCAGGAGCTTTAACAGCACAAAAATCTTTAGAGGCAGAAGCACAAAGACTTGATAATCAATTAAAACAAAAGGAAATAGCTTTACAAAAAGAACAAATTTCTTTAGAAAAAAAGGGAGATAAATTAACTGCAGCTGATAAAAAAGCATTTGAAAAGAAAGTACAAGATTTTCAAAAATATGTGGCTAATTCTCGTGAAAAATTTGGGAAAACTCAATTTAGTAAATTAGAAAAAATTGATAATATATTAAATAAGGCTGTTGAAAAAGTAGCTAAAGATGGAGGATATGACTTCATTTATGAAAAATCTGCTGTTAGATTTGGTGGAGAAGATGTAACTGATAAAGTAGCAAAAGAAATAGAAAAAATTAAATAAGAAAAAATTTAAGGAGGAGAGTTATGAAATATAAAATTTCTGATATTATAACTCTTCTCAATGCAGAATATAAAGGAGAGGTTATAGAAAGTGTTTCTAAACTTTCTCCTTTTTTTCATTCTGATGAGGAGAGTTTAACTTTTGCAGCTGATGAAAAATTTTTAAAAAATTTAGATAAAACTGCTGCTAAAGTAATTATTGTTCCAGATATTCCGTTGCCAGAAGATATAGGAAAAAGTTATATTATTGTTAAAGATAGTCCAAGAATTATTATGCCAAAACTTTTAAATTTTTTTAAAAGAGAAGTAAAACCTTTTGAAAATATGATAGAAAAATCTTCCAAAGTAGGAGAAAATTCTAATATCGCTCCTAATGTATATATAGGCCATGATGTTGTAATAGGAGATAATGTAACTATTTATCCTAATGTAAGCATAGGAGAGGGAACTATAGTTGATGATAACACTACAATTTATTCTGGTGTTAATATAAGAGAATTTTCTAAAATAGGAAAGAGATGTGTTATTCAACCAGGAGCTGTAATAGGTTCTGATGGCTTTGGTTTTGTTAAGGTTGGTGGAAATAATCAAAAAATTGAACAGATTGGTTCTGTAATTATAGAAGATGATGTTGAAATTGGAGCTAATACTACAATAGACAGAGGAGCAATAGGAGACACAATTATCAAAAAATTTACTAAGATAGATAATTTAGTTCAAATTGCACATAATGATATACTTGGAGAAAACTGTTTAATTATTTCACAAGTTGGAATTGCTGGAAGTACAACTATTGGAAATAATGTAACGATTGCTGGACAAACTGGTGTTGCTGGACATATAACAATAGGAGATAATGTTATGATAGGTGGCAGATCAGGCGTCAGTGGAAATGTAGAAAGCAATCAAATTTTATCTGGTTATCCTTTAGTAGACCATAAAGAAGATTTAAAAATTAAAATTGCACTTAAAAAATTACCAGAACTTTTAAAAAGAGTAAAAAAATTAGAAAAATAAAAAGAGGGCTCCGCCCCCAAAACCCCTAAAAATTTTTTACAATAATCTATTTAGATAAATCTTCAAATTATTTTTTATATTGGGGTGTTGGGGCAATAGCCCCAACACCAAAAAGGGCGAGCAAGAGCATAAGCTCAGGCGAGCCAAGAAATCAAAATTATAATTTTCTTAAATATAAAAAATGAGGCTCCCTACACTATAGCCTCATTATATTTTATAAATTAAAATTTATTTTACTTCTTTAATTGTTTGAACAAGTCCAGCTAAATTTTGAATTTCACTAGGAATAATAATTTTTGTTGCTTGTCCGTCAGCAACTTTTTCTAATGCTTTAAGAGATTTCAAAGCTAAAATTTCTTTCGTAGGCATAGCTTCATTTAAAACTTTTATTCCTTCTGCCTCTGCAGTTTGAACTTCTAAAATTGCTTTTGCAGTTCCCTCAGCCTCTTTAATTTTAACTTCTTTTTCTGCTTCTGCTCTTAAAATAGCAGATTGTTTTTCCCCTTCTGCAACTAAAATTGCAGATTCTCTTGTTGCCTGTGCTTCTAAAATTTTTGCTCTCTTTTCTCTTTCTGCTTTCATTTCTTTTTCCATTGCATTTCTAATATCTTCTGGAGGAAGAATAGACTTTAATTCAACCCTATTAACTTTTATTCCCCAAGGGTCAGTTGCCTCATCTAATTCTTGACGCATTTTTGTATTGATAATATCTCTTGAAGTCAAAGTCTGGTCAACTGTCATATCTCCTATAATATTTCTTAAAGTTGTTGCAGTTAAATTTTCAATGGCAGAAATAGGTCTTTCAACTCCGTAAGTATATAGTTTTGGATCTGTAATTTGAAAATAAACTACTGTATCAATTTGCATAGTTGCGTTATCTTTTGTGATAACAGCTTGTGGTGGAAAATCAACTACTTGTTCTTTTAAAGATACAATTCTTGAAATTCTATCAAAGAAAGGATTTATAAAATTTAATCCAGAGTGTAAAGTTGAAGAATATTTCCCTAATTTTTCCACAATATAAACCCTAGATTCTGGAACAATTTTCACTGCTTTTAAAGTAATTAAAACTGTGATTATAAATATAAGTACAAAAAATGGTACATAAAACATATTAAAAACCTCCTAAATTATTTTTTTATAACTATTTTATTCCCTTGAAATTCTACAATGGTTGCAACATCATCTTTAGAAAATTCATCTGAACTTATAGCAGTCCAAACAGAACCTTTAAATTTAACATCATAAAAATAAGTAGAATTTTCAGTAAAATTAAATTTTAAAATTTTCACAGAACTTCCAACCATTGAAGAAGAAAAATCTTCTTTGTTTTTATCTAAATATTTTTTTGCATAAGGTCTTGTAAATAATATCAAAAAAATTGAACACAAAACAAAAAATGGAAACTCTATTCTAAAATTTATAAAAATCAGTGCTATTGGAATAGTTAGTCCTGATGCTATTGCAAACCAAACACTTACAAGACTTGGAATTACAATTTCAATAACAGAAAAAACTAAAACCAAAGCAGTCCATATTAAATAATTTTCAATAAACAAGTTATCACCTCTTTTTTATTTTTTGGCTAGCCCGCTTCACTGCTCGCCTTTTGTGTCGGGGCTGTCGCCCCGACGACACCCCACTTAACAAAGATTTATTCGGGGTTTAAGCCTCACAAAGAAGGGAAACAGGTTTATAAAGTAAACCGCAGTTTCCCTTTTTTTCTTTAAGCAATTATATCATAAATTTTATACTGTTGCATAAATTTAGAAAATATTTTTTAGATAGAAATAAAAACAAAAGAGTGCTATAATAAAAGAAATAATTAAAAAAATTATAGGGAGGCTCTCATGTTAGAAAAATTTATAAGTATGTTCAAAGAAAAAGAAGACGAAACTAAAGAAATGAAAATGGCTAGAGAAAAAGCTCAAAAATTAGCTCCTTCTTTATTGCCTCTTTTAGGTGGAAAAGAAAACCTTGTTGTAATTGATAATTGTACTACAAGATTAAGATTAGAAGTTAAAGACAGTTCTATTGTAAACGAAGATGAAATTAAAAAATTAGTAAATGGTTTTTTAAATTTGTCAAAAACTTCTGTTCAAGTTATTGTTGGTTCTAATGCTGACTTACTTGCAGTTGAATTAAAAAGATTATCAGAACAATAAATTTTTAATTTGTCTCGTATTTTATACGAGATTTTTTTATAAAAACAAACTATATATAAAAAATATATTGACTATATGACTAAAAAAATTATAAAATATAAATAAGATAAATAAGCAAAAAAATAATATATTTAATAAAGGGGGCAATGTGTATGAAAGTTTTTAAGACTAGTAACATAAGAAATATCTCTCTATTGGGGCATAGAGGGTCTGGAAAGACCACTTTAATGGAGTCATTACTTTATGCCAAAAATTATATTACAAAAAAAGGTGATGTAGAACATGGAACAACTGTTTCTGATTTTGATAAAGAAGAAATTAAAAGAATTTTTTCCATAAATACATCTTTAATACCTATGGAGCACAATGAATGTAAATTTAATTTCTTAGATACTCCGGGATATTTTGATTTTGTTGGAGAAGTAGTTTCTGCTTTAAGAGTTTCAGGTTCATCAATTCTTGTTGTAGATGCAACTGCTGGTGTTGAGGTTGGAACGGAAAAAGCATGGAAATTATTAGAAGAAAGAAAATTACCGAGAATAATTTTTATAAATAAAATGGATAAAGGTTATGTAAATTATCCAAAATTATTGGCTGAATTAAAAGAAAAATTTGGTAAAAAAATAGCACCTTTCTGTATTCCTATTGGTGAAAAAGAAGATTTTAAAGGTTATGTAGATGTTATAAACTTAAAAGGAAGAATACTTCAAGATGGAAAAAGTATAGATACAGAAATTCCAGAAGATATAGATATAAGTGAAACAAGAAATTTATTATTTGAAGCAGTTGCAGAAACTGATGAAGAATTGATGGAAAAATATTTTTCTGGTGAAGAATTTACAAGAGAAGAAATAATTAGAGGGCTTCATAAGGGAGTTGTTTGGGGAGATATAGTTCCTGTTCTTGTTGGTTCAGCTGAGCAAGGAGTTGGACTAAATACTTTATTAAACATGATAGAACTTTATATGCCAGCACCTACTGAATTATTTAATGGAGAAAGAATTGGGGAAGATCCAGAAAACCATATAGAAAAACATATTAAAATGGCAGATGAAAATCCATTCTCTGCAATAGTTTTCAAAACTTTGGTTGACCCTTTCATAGGGAAAATTTCTTTCTTTAAAGTAAATTCAGGAATATTAACTAAAGATACAGAAATTTATAATACTTCAAAACATAAAAAAGAAAAAATTTCACATATTATGACTATGTGTGGAAACGAACAAATTGAAGTTGAAGAATTACATGCAGGAGATATAGGAGCTACAACAAAATTACAATATACAGAAACTGGAGATACGCTTTGTGATAGAGCTTTACCAATTTTATTCCATAAAATAAATTTCCCTAAGGCAAATATTTATTCTGGTGTAGTTCCAGCTGAAAAAAATGATGACGAAAAATTAAGTACTTGTTTGCAAAGAATGATGGAAGAAGACCCTACTTTTGTTGTTACAAGAAATTATGAAACAAAACAACTTTTAATTGGTGGACAAGGGGAAAAACATTTATATATTGTTCTATGTAAAATAAAAAATAAATTTGGAGTTCATGCTGAATTAGAAGATGTAATCGTTTCTTATCGTGAAACAATTTTAGGAAAGGCAGAAGTTCAAGGAAAACATAAAAAACAATCTGGAGGAGCAGGACAATTCGGAGATGTATTTATAAGATTTGAACATTATGCAGATGGAGATTTTGAATTTCTTGATGAAATCAAAGGTGGAGTAGTTCCTAAAAATTATATTCCAGCAGTTGAAAAAGGACTTATAGAAGCGAAAGAAAAAGGTTGTCTAGCAGGTTATCCAGTGATTAACTTTAAAGCAACTTTATATGATGGTTCTTATCATGCAGTTGACTCTAATGAATTATCTTTCAAACTTGCAGCAATTATAGCTTTTAAAGCAGGAATGGAAAAAGCAAAACCTGTTTTATTGGAGCCAGTTGTAAAAATGGAAATAACTATCCCAGAAGAATATATGGGAGATGTTATGGGAGATTTGAATAGAAGAAGAGGAAAAGTTTTAGGAATGGATGTTAATAATCATAACGAACAAGTTTTATATGCAGAAGTTCCAGAAGCAGAAATTTTAAAATATTCAATAGATTTAAGAGGATTAACTCAAGGTCGTGGAGAATTTTCTTATGAGTTTATAGGTTATGAAACATTACCTGAAAATATTGCTAAGAAAATTATAGAAGAAAGAAATAGTTAGGAGAAAAAATGATTGCTTTTTATTTTTTAGTAATTCCAATAGTATTTTTTATACTATTAAAAATATTCAAAACTATTATTAAGGCAATTTCTTATACTGTTGTCTTTTTAGTATTATTTATGATAGCTTTACTTTCAACAGGTTCTTAAAAATTTAATTATTAAAAAGGAATGAAATAAAATTTCATTCCTTTTATTTTTTATTTATTTTATTCGTTCACCATTTTTATAAATACTTATTTCTACATCTCCATTAGGATAATAAATATAAGTTTTACCATCTAACTTTCCATTTTTAAAATATTTTACTTCTATATCATTACAAGGACAATATAAAATAGATTTTCCCTCTCTTTTCCCATTGAGATACGAATATACTTCCTTACTGCCATCATACCAAAGAGAAACAGCAGGACCATTTAAGACATCTTTTACATAATATTTTTCTTCTAAATTTCCATCTTTTGAAAGAAAAGTTGTTTTTCCATCTAACATATTATTTTTATAATTTCTTGTTTCTATATCTCCATCAGACCAGATATATAAAGCCTCTCCATTTAAAGAATTATTTTTATACTCTCTTTCTTCTCTGTCTCCATTACAAAAAGTTACAGTAGCTTTTCCATGTTGCATTCCATTAGAAAAAGTTAATTCTTCTTTATAAGCATGAGGACCATAAAATGTTCCTTTTCCACTTATTTTTTCATTTTTATAAGGAAGTTCAACTTTGTTTCCGTCGTCCCAACTTTGAATAAGAGTATTAGTTTTTTTATCATAAGTCCAGATACTTTTTGTTATTTCTCCATCTTTTGAATAATAAGTTCCGTTTCCTTCTATACTTCCTTTTTGATAAGGAATTTCTTCCCTATCGCCATTTGGATAATATAGAGTAGATATTCCTTCTCTCACTCCATTGACATATAAAACCTCTTGACGAACACCGTCGTCGTTGTAGTAAGTAATTTTCCCATTTTTCTTGCCGTTTAAAAGTGTTCCTTCTTCTTTATAATCATCATAAGTTTTTGAGTAAGTTGTAGCAGTATTTTGATTTTTTGTATTTGCTAAATTTGAACAGCCTACTATATTGATTACAATAAGAAGCATTAAAAATTTTTTCATAAAATAAACCTCCTTTTAAGTTAAGTTATTTAATAAATTTAATTCTTTTTCTGCCTCTTCCCATTCTGTAAGTTTTTCTAAAATATTTTCTTCAACTTTATCTAATTCTTCTTGAAGTTTCAAAAGTTCATCAAGATTATTTTTTTCTCCAGCCAAATTATATTTTTTAGAAATTTCTTCTTTCTTTTCTTCTAATTTTTCAATATTTTCTTCAAGTTTAATTATCTTTGTTCAATTGAACCTCCTTTGATTTTTTAGTTAGTTTGCAGACCAACTTTATTATATCAAAGGAGAATTTTTATTGCCTCATAGGCTTCCGCCCTCTTATACCACTCGCATAGCAAGTGGTTTCCCTTTACAATGAAAATAATTTTTAATCTTATTCAAAAATTATTTTTTAAATTATTTCATCTATCTCATTTTCTTTCAAAAGAAATAAATTGAATAACTAAAAAAAATAAAATATAAAAAATACACTAGTCAAGCTAGTGTATCAAATATTTTCTAAATGGCGCTTCCTAATGGACTCGAACCATTGACGCTGCGGTTAACAGCCGCATGCTCTACCAACTGAGCTAAGGAAGCAAATTTGCTTGGCAAATACCTATTCTCCCGGGTCGCTTCCAACCAAGTACCTTCAGCGTATATGGGCTTAACTTCTAGGTTCGAAATGTTACTAGGTGTACCCCCATAGCTATTTTCACCAAGCTAATGTATTCTAACACATATTGATAATATGCGCAAGTCAAACATTCAAAACTATATAGTAAAACATATTAGGTTAAAACTTCGATAATTAGTAATGGTCAGCTAAATACATTGCTGTACTTACACCCCCATCCTATCAACCTCCTAGGCTCGAAGGTATCTTAAAGAATACTTATCTTGAAGTCAGTTTCCCACTTAGATGCTTTCAGCGGTTATCTATTCCAAACGTGACTACCCAGCTGTGCCACTGGCGTGACAACTGGTACATCAGAGGTTTGTCCATCCCGGTCCTCTCGTACTAAGGACAGATCTTCTCAATATTCTAACGCCTACAGTGGATAGGGACCGAACTGTCTCACGACGTTCTGAACCCAGCTCACGTACCGCTTTAATGGGCGAACAGCCCAACCCTTGGGACCTTCTCCAGCCCCAGGATGCGATGAGCCGACATCGAGGTGCCAAACCCTACCGTCGATATGGACTCTCGGGTAGGATCAGCCTGTTATCCCCAGGGTAGCTTTTATCCGTTGAGCGACGACCCTTCCATTCGGAATCGCCGGATCACTATGTCCTGCTTTCGCATCTGCTCGACCCGTCAGTCTTACAGTCAAGCTCTCTTATGCCATTGCACTCTATGGTTGATTTCCATCCAACCTGAGAGAACCTTTGAACGCCTCCGTTACTCTTTCGGAGGCGACCGCCCCAGTCAAACTGCCCACCTAGCACTGTCTCCGTGGTGTCAAGCCACAGATTAGAATTTCAGCATTGAATGGTTGGTATTCCACCAGTGACTCAAGTACAGCTAGCGCCATACTATCCCAGTCTCCCAACTATCCTATACATGCAATGCCAAAACCCAATACCAAGCTACAGTAAAGCTCCATGGGGTCTTTCCGTCCTACTGTAGGTAACCGGTATCTTCACCGGTAATACAATTTCACCAGGCCTCCCGTCAAGACAGCGCTCAAATCATTACACCATTCGTGCAGGTCGGAACTTACCCGACAAGGAATTTCGCTACCTTAGGACCGTTATAGTTACGGCCGCCGTTCACCGGGGCTTCAATTCGGAGCTCTCACTCCTCCTCTTAACCTTCCGGCACTGGGCAGGTGTCAGCCCATATACATCGCCTTACAGCTTAGCATAGACCTGTGTTTTTGTTAAACAGTTGCTTGAGCCTCTTCACTGCGACCCTCGGGCGCTTCGTACCGCGTGGATACTAACGCGCAAGGGCTCCCCTTCTCCCGAAGTTACGGGGTTATTTTGCAGAGTTCCTTAACGAGAGTTAGCCTGTCCGCCTTAGATTTCTCATCCTGACCACCTGTGTCGGTTTACGGTACGGGCAGTTATATATTAACGCTAGAAGCTTTTCTCGGCAGCGTGGGATTTGTGCATTCATCTTACGACTATACATAACACCTCAAGTCTAGTTCAGCGGATTTTCCTACTGAACCACTCTACATGCTTATACAGGAACTTCCGTTCTCCTGCGCACATACCCTTCTGCGTCCCTCCTTCACAATATATAACTGGCACAGAAATATTAATCTGTTTTCCATTCGCCTACGCAATATAGCCTGGGCTTAGGTCCCGGCTTACTCAGGGAAGACAAGCTTTACCCTGAAAACCTTGGTCTTCCGGCGGGGAGGATTCTCGCCTCCCTTCTCGCTACTTATTCCTGCATTCTCACTTCTGATACCTCCAGAGTCGGTTACCCTTCTCCTTCAACAGCCTACAGAACGCTCTCCTACCAATCCTTACGGATTCCACAGCTTCGGTTTATAACTTAGCCCCGTTACATTGTCGGCGCAGAGACTCTCGACTAGTGAGCTATTACGCACTCTTTAAAGGTATGGCTGCTTCTAAGCCAACCTCCTAGTTGTCTGTGAATCTCCACCTCCTTTCCCACTTAGTTATAATTAGGGACCTTAGCTGGTGGTCTGGGTTGTTTCCCTTTCGACGATGGAAGTTAACTCCCATGGTCTCACTCCTGAGCTTTAAATTATGGTATTCGGAGTTTGATTGATTTCAGTAAGCAGTATGCCCCCTAGATCATTCAGTGCTCTACCCCCATAATTGAACACTCAAGGCTGTACCTAGATACATTTCGGAGAGAACGAGCTATCTCCTGGTTCGATTGGCTTTTCACCCCTAAACCTACCTCATCCCCCAACTTTTCAACGGCGGTGGGTTAGGACCTCCACTGTGTCTTACCACAGCTTCATCCTGGACAGGCTTAGATCACCAGGTTTCGCGTCTACGCCAAGCGACTAATTCGCCCTATTCAGACTCGGTTTCCCTTCGGCTCCGTTATACTTAACCTCGCCGCTTAACGTAACTCGCAGGATCATTCTCCAAAAGGCACGCCATCACCCCGAAGGGCTCTGACCGCTTGTAAGCACACAATTTCAGGTTCTATTTCACTCCCCTCCCGGGGTTCTTTTCACCTTTCCCTCACGGTACTATGCGCTATCGGTTAGTAAGAGTATTTAGCCTTATGAGATTTGGTCCTCACTGATTCACACAGAATTCCTCGTGTTCCATGTTACTCGGGAGCAAAGATATACATGTATTGGTGTACCTATACAGGACTATCACCTTCTGCGGTTTACCTTTCCAGATAATTCTAGTTAAGCAATACATAGTATCGAATATCTTACAGTTCTTCCATTCTTTGTCCCACAACCCTCTATTGCGCAACGGCTGTATCCTTGACACGCAATAAAGTTTAGGCTTGACCCCGTTCGCTCGCCGCTACTTAGGGTATCGTTTTTACTTTCTTTTCCTCGGGTTACTTAGATGTTTCAGTTCACCCGGTTCCCTCTTTCGTATTAAGACTCCATCTTAATAGATTGCTCCATTCGGAAATCTTGGGATTAGCGCTCGTTTGCAGCTCCCCCAAGCTTATCGCAGCTTACCACGTCCTTCATCGGCTCTTACTACCAAGGCATCCTTTGTGTGCCCTTAATTATTTTAACCTATTTTTTATTTGACAGCTAACTCTATATGAAATTAGAGTTATTTTAAATATTGATTGTTCTACTATATAGTTTCCAATGTTCAACTCAGTAATGTAAGAACACTACCAATAGAATAGAGAAAGAATTGTTCTCCTTAGAAAGGAGGTGATCCATCCGCACGTTCCCGTACGGATACCTTGTTACGACTTCACCCCAATCGCTAATCACACCTTAGGAGCATCCCTCCTTACGGTTAGGCCTGCTACTTCAGGTGCAACCAACTCTCGTGGTGTGACGGGCGGTGTGTACAAGACCCGAGAACGTATTCACCGCGACATTGCTGATTCGCGATTACTAGCGATTCCAACTTCATGTACTCGAGTTGCAGAGTACAATCCGAACTAAGAATAGTTTTCTGAGATTAGCTCGCCCTCGCAGGTTTGCGACTCTCTGTACTACCCATTGTAGCACGTGTGTAGCCCAGCGTATAAGGGGCATGATGACTTGACGTCATCCCCACCTTCCTCCTGCTCATCGCAGGCAGTATCGCATGAGTCCCCAACTTAATGATGGTAACATACGAAAGGGGTTGCGCTCGTTGCGGGACTTAACCCAACATCTCACGACACGAGCTGACGACA
>JAGYHM010000013.1 GCA_018457305.1 Fusobacterium sp.
AAGTTTCTCTTAACGAATTAGAGTTTTTACGGTTAAAGAAATTTTGGACTCGTAAGGGCTTTTTGCTTACTTTTTTGCCAGTAAAAAAGTAAGAACTAAATTAAAGGGTTGAAAATTGAAGAAATCAAAAAGAAAGAAGGTTGAACTTGATGCAAAATATAAATTTAGATAAAAAGAATATTATAAAATTTTTTCTTCTTTCAGTTTTTTTCTTAATAGTATTTTATTTTTTTATCTTTAAAAATATTATTTTATATAATGAATTAAACGAAAATATAACGAATGAAGCAATAAAATTAGAAAAATTAAAATTAGAAAAAGATATTATTTCAAAATCTTTATCTGAAAAAGAAAAGCAATTTGAAATTCTCAAAAAACAAGTTGAGAAAAATTTAGAGCAGACTAAAGAAAAAGAAAATTTCTCTAGAATTTCAGAAATTTTAAGTTATATTAACAAAAATATAGAAAATAATAAACTTGAACTTGTTAGTTTTGCAAGAAGCACAAAAAATAATAAAACTATAAATATAAGTTTGAATTTAAAAGGTAAAGAGCAAGACATAAAAAAATTTATAAGAGATATAGAGGATGGAGGAAAAAATATTAGTTTAACTCAAAATTATTTTAAATTTTGGGTAGAGAAAGGAAATTTAATTTCTGTAAAAATTTCTTTGACTTGTATTTTAGGGAAGAAAATGGAGGAAGATTTAAAAAATAATAATGAAATTATAAAAGAAAATTTAATTCAAAATAATATATTTTTAGATGAAAGCAGTGTAGAAAGTGAAGAAAATTCTTTTATGAGAATAGGAAATAAAAAATTTTATAGAAATTTTACAAAAGATAAAACTGAAAAAGAAAATCAAGAAAAGGGTGGTGATAAAAAATGAGAAAAATAATTTTTATTTTATTTTTATTTGTAAGCATATTCTCTTATTCTCAAAGAATAAATCAAGATATTGAAATTACAAATATGAAATTATATGATGTTTTGGCTATTCTCTCAAAAGAAACAGGAAGAAGCCTTGTTGCTTCGCAAGACTCTAAAAATATAATTATTGATAACTATTTTTCAGAGGGAGAAAATCTTGAAAATATTATTTCTATTCTGGCAGAAGAAAATAATTTATCTATTAGCAAAGTGAACGGAATAACTTTATTTAGTCTAGCCAGTGAAAAAATTAAAAATAAAAGTAAAATTGTAGGGAAGATTGTAGATGAACAAAATAATCCTGTAAGTAATGCTAGACTCGAAATAAAAAATTCAAATTTCTACCCTACCTTTACAGATAAAAATGGAAATTTTATTATTGATGATATAACAAAAGGGGCATATATCTTAAAAATTTCAAAAAATAATTTTGAAACTAGGGGAGAAATAATAAATCTCAATAAAAATATTTTTGTATTTAACTCTGTTCTTAAAAATAAAGAGAATTTAAAAATAAAAAATAATTTAGAAAGTGAAAATAATTTTGAGAATAATTTTTTTGAAATAGACGGTAAATTACTATACAGTAAAAATTTTTCTTTAAATTATATTTCCCCGAAAGATGTAGAAGATGTTTTGAGAAATAGTTTTGGGGAAAACATAAAAGTAAATCTAATTCCTAAAACGAATAAAATTATTTTAATAGCCGAAAGAGATATTTTAGAAAGTGCAAGTAAAATTATAAAAGATATTGATAAAAATGCTAAACAAGTGAAAATTACATCACAAATTTTAGATATTTCAAATAGTTTATTTGAAGAGTTGGGATTTAATTGGTTTTTAGAAAAAGGAAACAAAGCAAATGGCTCAAGTAAAGATAGTTTAACTGCAGGAATTTTAACAAAATCAGTTGCCGTTGCTGGTGGAAATTTGTTTGGGAGTAGTTTAAATATTATAAGACAATTTCATCACAAAAACGATATCTTATCTTTTGAAATAAATTTATTGGAAGCAAATAATGATTTAGTTGTGAGTTCTATGCCGAGCATTACAATTGCAAACGAGGAAGAAGGAGAATTTAAAGTTACGGAAGAGGTTATAGTTGGGGAAAGAAGACAGAGAAATTATAGAAAAAATAATAAAGATAATGAAAATTATGATAATCGTTATACGGCAGAGCCAATTTTTAAAGAGGCAGGTTTGATTTTAAAAGTTAAGCCGACAATAAAAGAAGATGATTATATATTTTTAGAAATTAGTATAGAGTTGAGTGATTTTAAATTTAAAAGAAATTTACTGAATGTATCGGAAATAAATTCTGGAACTTTTAATTCGGAGGGAGGCTCAAAAATTGGTCGTTCACTTAAAACAAAAGTCAGAGTTAAAAATGGAGATACAATTTTAATTGGTGGGTTGAAAAAATCTATAAAACAAAATTTAGAAAGTAAAATTCCACTTTTGGGAGATATTCCTCTTATAAATTTTTTCTTTAAAAATATCTCAAAGAAAATTGAAAATTCTGATATGTACATAAAAATAAAAGTTGATATTGAAGAGTAAATAAAGGGCGACCGCGGAACTAAAGTTCCTGCCGCCCTCTCCCGTGGGGGCTATGCCCCCAAACCCCCAAAAATTATTTTTATAAAATTTAATGTTTTTTAAGTTTGAGGCGACGGTACGCCGTTGCAACTAGAGAGCCAAGAAAAAAATCTCTATATAAAAAAATATAAATTATGTTATAATTCCCTTATAAATAAAAATGTAAGGGAGTTTTTTTATGCCAAAGAATAAGTTTATAGAAAATATTGTAGAGAATTTTAAAAATATAAAAATTGCTGTTATTGGAGATTTGATGTTAGATGAATATGTGATTGGAAAAGTTGAGAGAATTTCACCAGAAGCACCAGTTCCAGTTGTAAAAGTTTTAGAAGAAAAATCTGTTTTAGGTGGAGCAGCCAATGTTGTAAATAATTTGGCACATTTGGGGGCAAAAGTTATTTGTGGTGGAGTTATTGGAAATGATGCAAATGGGGAAAAATTAAAAAAATCTTTTGCTGAAAATAAAAATATTGATGCTTCTTTAATTGTAACTTCAAAAAAAAGACCAACAATAGTTAAGAAAAGAGTTTTGGCAAATCATCAACAACTTTTAAGATTGGATTGGGAAGAAGATTTTCATATTGATAAGTCAGAAGAAGAAAATTTAATAAAAAATTTAGAAAAAAATATTAAAGAACTTAATGCAGTTATTTTATCAGATTATGATAAGGGACTTTTAACTCCTTCACTTTCTCAAAAAATTATAGATTTATGTAGAGAAAATTCTGTTGTAGTAACAGTTGACCCTAAACCAAAAAATATAAATAATTTTAGAGGAGCGTCTTCAATTACTCCAAATAAAAAAGAGGCTTACGCTTGTGTGAATAAAAATTTTAGAGAAAATATAGACGAAGTAGGAATGGAGCTAAAAAATAAATTTAATTTGGAAACTGTGCTTGTAACAAGAAGTGAAGAAGGAATGTCTTTATATGAAAAAGAAATTCATAATATTCCAACTTATGCACAAGAGGTTTATGATGTTACGGGAGCTGGGGATACTGTAATTTCTGTATTTACCTTGGCAAGAGCGGCTGGAAGTTCTTGGGAGGAGGCAGCAAAAATTGCAAATGCTGCTGGTGGAATAGTAGTTGGAAAAATTGGAACATCAACTATAAGTACAGATGAACTTTTAGAAACTTATAAAGATATTTATTGTAAAGAGAATTAAAATTTTAGAAATGGGGCTCGCCACGGGCAAAGCCCTGCTCGCCTTTATAGGTGGGGCTTCGCCCCACCACCCTAAAGAAATAAAAATGAGGATTTATAAAAATAGGAGAAGTTTATGTTTAGAATAGGAAATGGTTATGATGTTCATAAATTAGTTGAAGGAAGAAAATTAGTTTTGGGTGGAATAGAAATCCCTCACACAAAGGGAGTACTTGGACATTCAGATGGAGATGTTCTTCTTCACGCTATTACAGATGCAATTATAGGAGCAATTGGCGAGGGAGATATTGGTTTACATTTTCCAGATAATGATGAGAATTTAAAAAATATTGACAGTGCAATTTTACTTAAAAAAATTGATAATTTAATGAAGCAAAAAAATTATGAGATTATGAATTTGGATTGCATTATTGTTATACAAAAGCCTAAATTAAGACCACATATAGATAGCATAAAAGAAAATATTGCTAAAATTTTAGAAATAAATTCTGATTTAGTTAATGTAAAAGCAAAAACGGAAGAAAAATTAGGTTTCACTGGAAATGAAACGGGAGTTAAATCTTACTGTGTAGTTTTGTTGAAAAAACGAGAATATTAAAATTGTTTGGAGATGATATCTATGTCAACACAAAAAAATGATATTATAATTTACAGCAGTGAAGATGGAAAAATAAATATTGAATTATTTGAAAGAGATGGAACTATTTGGTTAAATCAAAAACAAATAGCAGAACTTTTTGATTGTTCTAGGACAAATGTTTTAGACCATATAAGAAATATTTATGAAGAGGGAGAAATTCAAAAAAATTCAACCTGTCGGAATTTCCGACAAGTTCAAAGAGAAGGAAATAGGCAAGTTGAAAGAGAAATTCCTTTTTATAATTTAGAAATGATTTTAGCAATAGGTTTTAGAGTTCGTAGTAAAAGAGGAACTGAATTTAGAATTTGGGCAAATACAAAATTAAAAGAGTTTTTACAAAAAGGATTCGTACTTGATGATGAAAGATTAAAAAATCTAAATGGAAGATATGATTATTTTGATGAGCTACTTGCTCGTATTCGTGATATTCGTGCTTCTGAAAAAAGATTTTATCAAAAAGTTAAAGATTTATTTGCTTTGAGCATAGATTACGATAAAACTGATAAGACTACAAATTTATTTTTTGCTAATACACAAAATAAATTACTCTATGCAATAACGGGAAAGACTGCAAGTGAAATAATTATAAATCGTGCAGACAGCAACAAATTAAATATGGGACTTACTAATTTTAAAGGCAGTGTAGTTAGAAAAGAAGATATTTATATTGCAAAAAATTATTTAACAAAAGATGAATTAGATAGTTTAAATCGTTTTGTTGTCGTATTTTTAGAAACAGCAGAATTAAAAGCCAAAAATAGAGAAAAAATAACTATGGATTTTTGGAGAGAAAATATTGATAAAATTATTGAATTTAATGAAAAAGAAGTTTTAAAGGGAGCAGGTTTAGTTTCTCATAAACAAATGGAAAAAATAGTAAGTGAAAAATATGAGGACTTTGATAAAAAAAGAAAAAAAATTGAAGCAGAATTAGAAGATAAAAAAGAATTAGAGGAAATTGAAAATTTATATCAGAAAATAAAAAATAAATAAGAATTTTAATAAGGAGATAATAAACTTAAATGAACAATTTCAAAAAATCTGTTATTGCTCTTTTAGTCCCTATGGTATTACAAAATTTAATAAATGTTGCAGTTACGAGTGCAGATATACTTATGATAAGTAAAGTTGGAGAAATTTCTTTGGCAGCAGTATCACTTGCTAGTCAAATTCAATTTGTTTTAACTTTAATTTATTTTGGACTTGCTTCAGGAGCAACAGTTCTTACGGCACAATACTGGGGAAAAAAAGATATAAAAACAATTGAAAAAATTATAGGCTTAACTATAAAGATTTCATTTTGTGTAAGTTTTTTATTTTTTTGTTTTACTTTTTTCTTTTCAAATTTTACAATGAAAATTTTTGCTAATAATATAAATATAATTAAAGAGGGAGTTAAATATTTAAGAGTAGTTAGTATTTCTTATTTAGTTACATCAATTTCGGTTGTTTACTTAAATATAATGAGAAGTGTTGAAAAAGTTTTAATATCCACAATTATTTATGCTATTTCTTTAATTGTTAATATTCTTATAAATTATTGTTTAATTTTTGGAAATTTTTATTTTCCTGCATTGGGAGTTGTTGGAGCAGCAATAGGGACATTAGTTGCAAGAACTTTAGAATTAGGAATTGCCTTATATTATGATTACAAAAATAAAAATTCTCTTGTTCCTCTTATTAAGAAAAAATATATTTTTGCCTCTAATTCATTACTTAGAAAAGATTTTTTCAAATATTCTATCCCTGTGATATGTAATGAAATTTTATGGAGCACAGGAATTGCAACGAGTGTTGCAATATTAGGTAGACTTGGAAGTACTATTGTGGCAGCAAATTCTGTAACAAATGTCGTAAGGCAACTTGCAATGGTTGTTGGCTTTGGAATAGCAAATGCCACTGCAATTATGGTAGGAAAAGAAATTGGTGCTCACAATTACAAAACAGCAGAACTTTATGCTAAAAAATTTTTTAATTTTTCTTTAATTTCTGGAATATGTGGAAGTATTTTGATTTTTTTAATTAGTCCGTTGATTTTAAAATATTTCGGAGTAAATAATGAAGTTAGAGAATACTTATCGTTTATGTTAAAGATTTTATTCTACTATATAATATGCCAAAATATAAATACAACTTTGATTGTTGGAACTTTTAGAGCAGGTGGAGATACAAAGTTTGCATTGTTTTTAGATGCCTTTTCACTTTGGGGTTGGTCAATTATAATTTCTGCATTAGCAGCTTTTTATTTTAAATTACCGAATAAAATAGTTTATATTTTGCTTATGTCAGATGAAATTATAAAAACTCCTATATCAATTTGGAGATACAAAAAGAAAAAATGGTTAAATAATGTAACAAGAAATTTTGATTAAAATCTTTGAGGAGAATGATTATGGAAAAAGGTTATGTACAAATATACACAGGAAATGGAAAAGGTAAAACAACGGCAGCACTTGGACTTATAACTCGTGCAGTTGGCAATAATTTTAAAATTTTTCTTTGTCAATTTATGAAGGGAACAGATTACGGAGAACTTTATACTATAAAAAATTTTGAAACTGTTACTCATGAAAGATATGGACGGGGAGCTTTTATTAGGAAAAAAGAATTCGTTACAGAAGAAGATATAAATTTAGCAAGAAAGGGTTATGAAAGTTTAAAAGAAAAATTATTTAGTGGAGCTTATGATATTGTAGTGGCTGATGAAATTTTAGGAACTTTAAAGTTTGATTTGATTACAGTAGATGAAATTAAATTTTTGATAGAAAATAAATCTGAAAATACAGAATTTATTTTAACTGGAAGAAATGCACCGGAAGAACTTATAGAGATTGCAGATTTAGTAACAGAAATGAAAGAAATTAAACATTATTTTAAAAAAGGTGTCTATGCAAGAAAAGGAATAGAAAAATAAAAAAAATTTTTAATAAATAAAGGGAGTAAATAAAAATAAAAAAACTCCCTTTATTTTTTTAACTCTAAAGCTTAAAAAATAGACTTTTATACTAAAATAATGGTATTGATTTTTGATGAAAAAAATAGATGAAAGTATATTTTGTTTAAATACTTAAAATATATTTAATTTATAAATAGAAGTTAAAAAATAATTTTTTTAAAAAAATAGTTGCAAAAATAAAAAAAATATTTTATAATAAAACACAACATAAAATATTAGGAGGTTTATTATGAAAAAAAAGTTTGAGTTAAAAACAGAAGTTTTTTGGCCAACAGTTATTTTTGCTGGTGGGGCTGCATTGTTAGGAATTTTTAACAATGAGGCATTGACTTCAATAAGTAAAAAGTTTTTTACTTGGTCGTTAGATAGTTTTGGTTGGTTGTATCAATTGATAGTTATGGCAGCATTTTTCGTAATGTTTGCTCTATTCTTCTCTAAATTAGGAAAAGTAAGAATAGGAGGAAAAGATGCAAAAGCACCTTATTCATTTGGAGCATGGTTTGCTATGGCTTTGACAGGTGGAGTTGCATCTGGAATAGTTACTTGGGGAGTAAATGAACCTCTTATATATTTTGGGAATGTATGGGGAGAATTAGGAACTTTAGGAGTAGAACCTTTTTCTACTAAGGCAGCAATCTTTGCTATGGGTCGTTGTTTCTATAACTGGACTTTCTTGCCTTATGCAATTTATTGTTTATGTGGAATTATAATTGCTTACTTATACTACAATAAAAAATCGTCTTTAAGTGTAACAAGTACTTTAGAACCTTTATTTGGAAAAAAAGTAGCGAAATATACAACACTAATTGATGTTTTATCTATGTTAGCTATAGTTTTAGGACTTTCTTCAGGACTTACTGTATGTATAGTTCTAATAGTATCTGGAATTTCTTATACTTACGGAATAGACTCTCCAACTTTATACTATATAGTTGGAATAACTATGATTGCTTTATTTACTTTCTCAACTTATATAGGAATAGATAAAGGTTTAAAAGTTATAGGAAGTTTAAATGCTTATTTCTATTATGGACTTTTAATTTTATTAGTAGTTATTGGACCTACATTATTTATTGCAAGAATGGGAGTTGCTGGAATGGCAGAATGGCTTCATAATTTCTGGTATTGGGGACTTGACCCAATAGATATTGGTGGAGCAGCACTAACTAGATCTTGGACTTTATTTGACTGGGCAGTATGGATAGCTTATGCACCTGTAATGGGAATTTTCTTAGCAAAAATTTCTTATGGAAGAACTATAAGACAATTTATAATGGTTAACTTAATTTTACCTTCAATATTCGGTATAATTTGGTTTAGTGTTTTTGGTGCTTCAGCTTTAGATATGCAAATGTCTGGTAAATTAGATTTAGTTGCTGTATTACAAAATACAAATGCTGTAACAGCTGTATGGGCATTCTTGAAAAACTTACCATTTGGAATAGGAACAGTAATAATCCCTATAAATATTTTAATAATTATTGCATCTTTTGCAACTGCTGCAGATGCAACTTCTATGACTGTAGCTTCTATGTGTGTTAGAGATTTAGAAGTTGGAAGTGAAGCTCCAGGGAAATTAAAAGCTATGTGGGGAATAATAATAGGAAGTATAGCGATAGTAATGTCTTTATTTGGTGGAGGAGTTCAAGGTGTTGATGGAGTTAAATCTCTAGCGACTGCTGGTGGTTTCTTCGTACTATTTATTTTCATACTTCAAGTTGCTTCAGCTATAAAATTATTCTTTATAGATAAAATAGAAGAATAAAAAAATAAAAAAGACAATTTATTTTATTAAATATTGTGAGGGGTAATTATCCCTCACAACTTTTATAGACTTATAGAAATTAAAATAATTTTAGATATTTTTTTAATAAAAAAGGAGTAGTAAAAATGGAAAATACAGTTATATTAAATGGTAAAAATTTAACTATTGAAGATGTTAAAAAAGTTGCTTGTAATAATTGGAAAGTTGAAATAGCTCCAGAAGCAAGAGATTATGTAATAGCGGGAAGAAAAAAAGTTTATGAACTAGTTGATAGTGATGTTCCCGTTTATGGTTTCAACACAGGTGTTGGTTGGAACAAAGATAAAAAAGTTATGAAAGATTTTTTCAATAAATACAATACAAATTTAATTTATTCACATTCACTAGGAGTTGAACCTAATTGTTCAAGAGAAGAAGGAAGAGCAGTTCTTTTGAATAGACTTAATACTTTCTTAGTTGGTTGTACGGGTGTTGCAGTTGAAATAGTTGATATGTATGTAACTCTTTTAAATAACGATATTACACCTGTAATTCCTTTAAGAGGCTCTGTTGGGGAAGCAGATATTACAAATGCTTCTCATATAGGACTTGCTATTATTGGAGAAGGCGATGTTTATTATAACGGTGAAATTAGAAATAGTGGAGAAGTTTTTAAAGAAGCGGGAATAGAAAAAATAAATTTAGGACCTAAAGATGGCTTGGCTATTGTTAGTACAAATGCTTTATCTGCTGGATTATATTCGCTTGTTTTAAGTGATATAGATAAACTAATAAAATTATCGGATGTAGTTTACGCTTTATCGTTAGAAGGTTTAAATGGAAATACTACACCACTTGATCCAGATTTATACGAAGTTAGAAATTATAAAGGACAAAAGGCAAGTTTAAAAAATGTAAATAGTTTATTAGAGGGTAGTACAATATATCAAGTAGACTGGAAAAAACCAGTACAGGATCCTTTATCTTTTAGAGGAAGTGTTCAAGTAAATGGTGCTTTAAGAGATGTATACGATTATGCTAAAAGCTTATTGGATATTCAATTAAACTCAGCAGAAGATAATCCTTGTTTACTTTTAGAAAAAAATAAATTGATTTCATGTTCAAACTACGAACCTATATCTTGGGTTTTAGGGGCAGAAAGTTTAGGAGTAGCCTTATCTCATTTATCTAAAAACAGTTGTTTTAGAACTATAAAATTAGCTAATCCAGATTTCACAAAACTTCCTAGATTTTTATCTCCAAAAGACAATGTTTTAGGATATTGTACAATACAAAAAGTATTTACATCGTTAGACACAGAAATAAGACATTTATCAAATCCTGCAACAGTAGATTATTATTCTGTGGCTGGAGAAATAGAAGACCATGCTAATAATACTGTGTATGTAGTAAGTAAACTTGCTAAGATAGTAGATAATTTACTTTATATATATGGAATAGAATTGATGCATGCAGCTCAAGCGGTTGATTTGAGAACTGACTGGACATTGGGAAAAGGAAATAAAATAGTTCATGAAAAAATAAGAAAGGTTCTTCCTTTCTACGGAGAAGACAGACCAATATTTAAAGATATAAAAACAATGTATGAATTGGTTAAATCAGATGATTTCCTTGACGGTATTTTATAATAATTTTATTTTTACTTATAGGGAAAATAAAATTAAGACTTTCATTTTTTTAAAAAATATGTTAAGATTGGTACACTATAAAGTTTTTGTCTATTTAGAAAAATAATTTTAAAGGATGACATGCAATATGGTCATCCTTTCGTTTAAAAAATTATTTTTAAAATGACATTAAAAATATAATTTTGGGAAAGGAGAAGATAATGAAGAAAATTGGGAAAACATATCCTATTCACGATGCTCGTGCAAAGGTAACAGGAAAAGCAAAATATGTTGGTGATTTAGAACTTCAAAACATGCTGCATGCAGCAGTTATAGTTAGTTCTATTCCTCACGGAAAAATCATTTCAATGGATACTAGTGAGGCTTTAAAGATGGAGGGAGTTGTTGACGTATTAACTCCGTTTAACACAACAGAAAATAAATATAGTAGATATAAAACAAGAGATGAACAAGATTGGGTTGAATTAACAGAAAGAGTTTTTGCTGATCATGTTAGATTTATAGGAGATCCTATTGGAGCTGTTGTTGCAGAAACTGAAGATTTAGCAAGGGAAGCAGTTAAAAAAGTTAAAGTTGAATATGAAGAATATCCAGCGGCTATAACTCTTGAAGAAGGTTTAGCAGGAAAAAATAATTGTATTACAGAGAAAGGGAATATAGCAGCTGAATTAAATAAAGTTTATGGAGATAAAGATGTAAATACAGATGACTGTGTTAAAATAACGACAGCTGTAAAAATAAATAGAGTTCACCATGCTTCTATGGAAACACATGGTTGTGCTGTAGATATAAATTTCAATAATGATAATATAGTAGTTTACTCTCCAAACCAAGCTGTTTTTGGTGTTAGAATGCTTATAGCGAATTTATTTGAAATTCCTGATCATAAAGTAAGAGTTGTAAAGACTACTATGGGAGGTTCTTTTGGAGCAAAACAAGAATGGTATGTTGAACCTCTTGCAGTTGCTTGTGCTTTAAAAGTTAGAAGGCCAGTTAGAATGATATATAATCGTGAAGAGTGTATGGCTTCAACAGTTGTTAGAGCAGAGATGAAAAATACTATGACAACTTACTATCAAAAAGATGGGAAATTTAGAAAAGCAGAAGTAGATGTAATAATAAACAAAGGTGCTTACGAAGGGAATGCTATTCCGTATGTAGCTACAATGCTTACTAAGTGGGGAAAAGCATATAGATTTGATAATCTAGTATATAGAGGTAGAGCAGTTATGACAAATACTCCAGTATCTGGTGCTTTTAGAGGTTGGAGTGCTTCAGAAGCAGTTTGTACAATTGAACACAATATCAATGAAGCTGCAAAGGCTTTGAATATAGATCCTGTTGATATAAGAATTAAAAACTGTATGTTAAGAGGAGAAGCAGATGTTCAAACTGGTATAACAATGGGTGAAATAAGAGGAAAAGAATGCCTTGAGTTAGGAAGAGAAAAATTTGAATGGGATAGAAGAAAGAAAGAAATTGCAGAATTTAATAGAACAAACGAAAGATATAAAAGAGGTATTGGAGTAGGATTTGGAGGACATGTAAGTGGGTTCTACCCAAAAGTAATTGATTTTGCAAGAGTCGATATGAAAATGACAGATAAAGGTAAAGTAGTTATAAATGCAACTGTACACGATCATGGTTGTGGAACTGTAACTATGTTTAAAATGATAGCAGCTGAAGTTCTTGATATTCCTGTAGATGATATTCAAATGTCAGAAGCAGATAGTGAAAAAACTCCTTACGATATAGGATGTTATTCAAGTAGAACAACTTATGTTGTTGGAAGAACTGCACAAAACTGTGCTGAAGATCTTTTAAAACTTTTATTGGATCACGCAGCAAAACAAACTGAATCAAAAGTAGAAGATTTATTTGTTGAAGAAGGACATGTTTACTCTAAAACAAATCCTAATCTTAAGATGACATACAGAGAAGTTGTTTATAATATGATGTTTAAAGAACAAGTTGAAGCATTTGTATCAACAACTTATAAAAATGAAAGTAGTCCGGGAACAGTTGGAGCACAATTTGCTGAAGTAGAAGTAGATACTTTTAGTGGAATGACAAGAGTTAGAAAATTTATAGCTGTTCACGATATTGGAAAAGCTTTAAATAGAGAAATGTGTGTAGCTCAAATACAGGGTGCTATGGTTATGGGAGCTGGAATGGCTTTATCAGAAAACTTTAAAATCAGAGAAGATGGGAAACCTTTAAATAGTTTGAAAGACTACCATGTTGTAAATAGTTATGAAGCTCCAGAAATGGAAGTATATTTTGTAGAAGATCAAGGGACAGATGGTCCATTTGGAGGAAAATCTATAGGGGAAGCTTGTGTTGTACCATCAGCAGCAGCAGTGTGTGGTGCAGTTAATAATGCTCTAGGTTCATCAATAGGAGAATATCCATTGAATCCTGATAGAATTATAAAATATTTACGTGATAAAAAATAAGAAAAAACTATGGAGGGGAAATGTTATTAGAATTTAAAGTTAATGGAGTTGATAGAAAATTAGAAGTTACTCCACAAAAAAGATTGATAGATATTTTAAGAAATGATTTAGGTTTAACTGGAACAAAAGAAGGTTGTAGTGAAGGTGAATGTGGAGCTTGTACTGTTATAATTGATAATCAAGCTGTTCACTCTTGTTTAGTTTCTGCAATTGCTTTACAAGGAAAAGATGTTGAAACAATAGAAGGGGTTGAAGAGAATGGACAATTATCAATTATCCAAACTGCATTCTTAGAAGAAATTGCAGTTCAATGTGGTTACTGTACTACTGGAATGATAATGTCAACAAGAGCTCTTTTAAAAGCAAAACCAGAACCATCACAAGAAGAAATAAAAACAGCATTATCAGGGAATATATGCCGTTGCTCAGGTTATGTTCAAATAATGAATGCTGTTAATAGAAGTTCTAGAGAACTAAAAGGATGTGATAAATAATGTTAGATGCTTTTACACCTAGAACACTAGAAGAATTATATGAAAATTTAAAAGAAATGACAAGTAAATCAAAAATTATAGCTGGAGGAACAGATTTAGCAATTCATATTAACCATAAAACTGTTGATGCAGATAAATATATGTATCTTGGTTATTTGAAAGAAACAAGAGAAGTTGTAGAAAAAGAAGATTTTGTTGAAATTGGTGCTTATGTAACTCATACAGAATTAGAATATAATCCAATTATCAACAAATATTTTACAGCTATTGCAGATGCTGGAAAAGATGTTGGTTCTTTACAAATTAGAAATAATGGAACTATTGGTGGAAATGTAGGAAACGCTTCCCCAGCAGCAGATTTATTACCAGTTTTATTTATGCTAGATGCTTATATAGTGATAGCTACTAAAGATGGAGAATTAAAAGAAGTTAAAGCAGATGATTTCTTGCTAGGGCCAGGAAAAACTACTTTAGGAGTAGGAGAGGCTATTTTAAAAATTAAAGTTTACAAAAAACAAAATTTAAAATCTGCCTTTGTAAAATTAGGTTCAAGAAAAAAATTGACAATTTCAAGAATAGGTTTAACACTTGGATTGGTTGTTGAAAATGATATAGTTAAAGAAGCTAAAGTTTTTATTGGGGCAATATCATTAAAGCCAGTTAATTTTGTTAAAGCTGAAGAAATTCTTTTAAATAAAAATGTAAAAGAAATTTTCACAAGTGAAGTGAAAAAAGAAATTTCTCAAAAAATGAGTGATTTAATTTTTGAAGTTACTCCAGAAAAATTTGACAGAGATTATAAAATGTGGGCATCAAAAGCAGTTGTTTTTGACACATTTGACAGATTAGAAAAAAGAATATAAATCTTTTTAAAATAATGAGGGAATAGCAATGGGAACAGTTGGGATTATACTGGCAGCAGGTTTGTCAAGTAGAGCAAAATCGTATAAACTATTTTTTGAATATAAAGGAAAAACTTTTATACAATCAATTGTAGAAAAGTTATTAAAATCTAGTTTAAAAAAAATAATTTTAGTTGTATCTAAAGATGAACTTATGGAGCAATTTAAAAATTATGATAAAAAATTAGAGGTTATTTATAACCCAAATCCTAAATTAGGGATATCAAGTAGTATTAAATTATCACTAGATTTTTTAGAAAAAAATATACCTAGTTATGATAGTTTTATGTTTTTTGTTGCAGACCAACCCTTGCTGTCTCTTGAAACTATTGAAGAAATTTTAAAAAATAAGAGAGCAGATAAAATAATTGCTCCGAGAGTTGAAGATAATTTATACAATCCAGTTTTATTTCATAAAAAATTTATAAAAGAATTTTATAAATTAGATGGAGATGTTGGAGGAAAAAAAATTGTTAATAAAAATAAAGACTCTCTAATCTTTGTGGATTTTAAGAACATAAAAGAATTTATGGATATTGACACAGAAGAAGAATATTTTAATTTGATTAAATAAGAAAAATAAAAAATTATATTTAAAGTAACTTAAAAATTTAAGTTACATAATTCTCAGCTTTCTGTAGCATAATTAAAATACTATAGAAAGCTGTACTTATAAGTAATAGGAGGTAAGTTATGATAGATTTAATAAAAGAAGCTAAAAAATTATTTTTAGAAGGAACACCTTTTGTTATGACAACGATTACATTTAAACAAGGTTCAGCACCGAGAGATGTTGGATCAACAATGTTAGTAACTGAAAAAGGATGGCATATAGGAAGTATAGGTGGTGGAGAACAAGAATTTAATGTTATAAATTATGCCAAAGAGCTAATAGCACAAAAAAAATCAGCTGATATGTCTTATAAAGTTCCAAAAGATATTGCAGCTAATAGTGGAATGATTTGTGGTGGAAGAAATACAGTTCATTATGAATATGTAGATCCTAGCGATATTAAAGTTTTACAATATTTAGAACTAATTTTAGAAAAAGTAAAAAAACAAGATGTCTATTTAGTATACAACACTAGAAAAGATGCTGGGATAGCACTTGAAATTTCTAATCAATTATATTCTTTCACTAAAGATAATGATTTTGAAATAGAAGATTTATTTAAAGCAAAAATAAAAAAACCTATGCAAGTTTTTATTTTTGGTGGTGGCCATATGGCAAAAGCAGTTTCAACAGTTTTAAGTTTGTTGGATCTTCAAATCACAGTAATAGATGATAGAGCAGATTTTTTAAAGAAAGAAGATTTTCCAAATGTTGATATAAAAGTTATGGATTTCTATAAATTAGATGAATTAGATATAAGAGATAGCGACTATGTTTGTATAATGACAAGAGGACATAAATTTGATCTTGTGGTATTGGAGCATGCTTTAAAGAAAAATCCATATTATATTGGAGTTGTTGGAAATATCAAAAAAGCAAAATTATATAGAGATAAATTTGTTGGAACAGAATTAGAAAGTGTTTATGATGCAAAAGTTCATTTACCAATAGGAATAAAAATAAAAGCTTTAACTCCACATGAAATTGCAGTGAGTATAGCAGGAGAAATGATAGAAAGTTATAGAGGGAATAAATAATGAATAATGTAAAAATAATAGATGTTAAGGACGCAGTTGGTTGTGTACTTTGCCATGATATGACTCAGATTATAAAAGGGGTTAGAAAGGGTCCGAAATTTAAAAAAGGACATATAGTAACAGAGGAAGATATTCCTGTTTTATTATCTATGGGAAAAGAACACATTTATATTTTAGAGCTAGATGAATTTACTTATCACGAAAATGATGCTGCTATCCATTTGGCAAATATTTGTAATGGAGAAAATTTAGTACAAAGTGGCTTATCTGAAGGAAGAATAAATTTAATAGCTGACTGTGATGGTTTACTAAAGATAGATATAGATTTATTAAACAAAATAAATTTCTGTGATGATGTTATGGTGGCTACTAAATACAATAATACAATTGTAAAAAAAGGTGATATTGTTGCAGGAACTAGAGCAATTCCTTTATTTATTGCAAAGGATAAAATAAAAATATGTGAAGATATTGCTAAAGAAAATAAAATTTTAAAAGTTGTTCCTTTTAAAAAACAAAGAGTAGGTATTCTATCAACAGGTAGCGAAGTTTTTAAAGGTCTTATCAAAGATGGATTTAAAGATGTCTTAATAGAAAAATTATCTAAATTTAATTTTGAAATAGTTGAATATCGTTTTGCAACAGATGAAACAGAACATATTCATCAAAATATTTTAGAAATGTTAGAAATGGATTTAGATTTAATTTTATGTACAAGTGGTATGAGTGTAGACCCAGATGATAATACTCCTGGAGCTATATCAAAAGCAAGTACAGAGGTTGTATTATACGGAACACCTGTATTACCTGGTTCAATGTTTTTTCACAATATATTACAGCTCCGGGTAAACCTAAAATAGCTGTATCATTA
>JAGYHM010000014.1:0-15240 GCA_018457305.1 Fusobacterium sp.
CTTTGTCTAGGAATACCGTTTGCTTTTCCTCCGATTCCTATAACTATATCTCTTAAAGCTCTATCATTCATATCTATAACTCTTTTAAATGTTATTTTTGTAACATCTATTCCAAGAGCATTTCCTGCATTTATATGATTATCTATACAAGCTGCAATTAAGTTATGAGCTACACCAATTGCATGCATATCTCCTGTGAAGTGTAAGTTTATATCTTCCATTGGAACTACTTGTGCATATCCTCCACCTGCTGCTCCACCTTTCATTCCGAAAACTGGTCCTAGAGATGGTTCTCTTATTGCTGCTGCAGATATATCCTAATTTGTTAAATGCTTGAGTAAGTCCGATAGTTACAGTTGATTTCCCTTCTCCTGCTGGAGTTGGAGTTATTGCTGTTACTAGAACTAACTTTCCATCTTCTTTATCTTTATTTCTTTCAAGTACATCTAAATTTATTTTAGCTTTGTACTTCCCGTATTGTTCAATATCATTTTCACTTAATCCTATTTTTGCTGCAATTTCTTTGATGTGTTTCATTTCTGTTGCTTGTGCTATTTGTATATCTGTCATTCTCTAAACCTCCATTAAATTTTAGAAATATATTTGTTCTAAAGAAAAGTCCTCAGAAATTCTTAAATAGAAATCTAAAACATCTCTTAATGCATAAACAGGAACTGGTCCTACTAATTCTGTATCTACAACATTTACATTGTATCTATTTGCTTCTGATTTTATAGTTTCAAAAACTCTATGAATAGGTGTTTTTTCATAGTTAATCATATTCATTGATACTTGTACTTGTTTTCTTTCTTTTAATTCTAAAGCTATTGCTCTAATACAACTATATCCTCCTGTTGCTGATCTAACTGCTTTAACAATTTTTTTACCTACTTCTAAATCTTGAGTATCTAAATTTATGTTAAAAGCAACTAGTGGGAATCTTGCACCTGTAACTGTTCCTCCTGATTTCGCATTAAATTCTTTTGGTCCTTCATCTGGAGTCCATGCTTCATCTTTCATTTTTTCTTCTAAACCTTCATATTGACCTTTTCTTATTTTAGGCAAAGTCTTTCTGTACTCTTTTTCTTGAGCATCTTCATAGAAATATACCGGTACTCCTATTCCACCTAAATACTTCCCAAATTCTTTTGCTACTTCAACCGCTTCTTCCATAGTAACATCTTTTACTGGAATAAATGGAACTACATCAACAGCTCCCATTCTTGGATGTGAACCTTTATGAGCTGTCATATCTATTAGTTCAACTGCTTTTGTTGCTAATTTTTTTGTAGCTTCTAATACATTTGAAGGTTCCCCTTTATACGTAAATACTGTTCTATTGTGATCTACATTAGAATCTATATCCACTACTTCTATACCTTCTACTGCCAAAAAAGCATTTTTAACTTTTTCCACTAATTCTAAATTTGTTCCTTCACTAATGTTTACTTCTGCCATTAATACTTTGCTCATTTTTCCTCCTAAATTTTTTTTATTTTAAATTTCCCATTACATTTTCAACTCTTTCTAATAATTTACCTGTTCTTATAAGTTCGTATGCTTTATCCATAAGTGGGTAAAAAATTACATCGTTTTCTAAGAATGGAATTTCTTCTCTTATCAATTTGTGTGCTTCTTTTGTTCCTATACCTAATTCTTTAGCTCCAAAATCAACTGCTTGTCCTGCACAGAAATATTCTATACTTACAACATGTTGAGCATGCTCTACTATTGTTCTTGCTTTTCTTGCAGCAATCATTCCCATACTAACATGATCTTCTTGGTTTGCTGATGTAGGAATTGAATCAACAGATGCTGGATGAGCTAAAACTTTATTTTCAGATACTAAAGCTGCTGCAACATATTGAGGTATCATAAATCCATCATTTATTCCACCAACTTTAACTAAGAATGCTGGTAACCCATGAGAAAGAGCTGGATTTACTAATTTTTCAATTCTTCTTTCAGATATACTAGCTATTTCAGAAACTAATATTCCTAAAGTATCCATTGCTATTGCAAGTGGTTGCCCATGGAAATTTCCACCAGATATACAAGCTCCATTTTCACCAGGGAAAATTAAAGGATTATCTGTAACAGAATTTATTTCTGTTTCTATTGTTTCTTTTACATATTTAAATGCAAGTCTTGATGCTCCATGAATTTGTGGAATACATCTAAGTGAATAAGAATCTTGCATTCTTTTTTCAGCTTGTTTTGTTACTCTTTTAGAACCTTTTAGTATATTTCTGAAGTTTTCTGCTACATCAATTTGCCCTTTGTGTGGTCTAACCATATGAACTCTTTCATCAAAAGCATCAATTATTCCACCCAAAGCATCAGTAGTTAATGCTCCAACTATATCTGCTTGTTTTAATAATTTTTCAGTATCATACACAGCTAAAACAGCATTTCCCATCATAGCTTGAGTTCCATTTATAAGAGCCAAACCTTCTTTTGCTTTTAAAGTTATAGTTTTTACTCCGGCAGCTTCCATAGCTTCTTTTCCACTCATAACTTTACCTTGATATTCTGCTTCTCCTTCTCCCATCATTGGTAAAACCATGTGAGCTAAAGGACATAAATCTCCTGATGCTCCAACTGAACCTTTAGATCTAACTACCGGATGAACTCCTTTATTTAACATATTTATTAAACATTCTATAGTGTCTATTAAAACACCTGAAAAACCTTTACAAATTGCATTTGCTCTTAATAACATCATAGCTCTTACAACTTCTGTAGCAAAAGGCTCTCCAACACCACAAGCATCTGAATAAATTAAATTCTTTTGTAACAATTCTAATTCTTCATCAGAAATTGCAACATTTTCAAATTTACCAAATCCAGTATTTATTCCATAAATTGGTGTTTTATTTCTTAATGCTTCTTCTACATACTCTCTTGATGTAAAAACCGCTTCTTTTTGTTTTTCATCTAATTCAACTCTTACACCTTCTCTTGCTACTGCTACAACATCTTCAATTGTTAAATTACTTCCATTAATATATATAATCTTTGACATTTACATCTCCTCACTAAAAATTTATAATACTTCTATCTGTTTTTTAAAGTTATTTTTTATTTCTTCATCTTTTATTAAAGGTAAATTTACTTCTACATTCCCTTTGGCAGTTTCTAAACCTAATTTAGATAAATCAACTCCTGCCTTAATATCTGTATAACAAGCTGGATTTGATTTTTTAATTAAATCTGCTCCTATTTCATAAACTTTTTTATTTAAAATAGCATTTGATAAAGGTACATTTGCTGCTGCTATTCCTGCATCTTGAATAGCTTTTTTTCTAATTTCTTTTTCTTCATCTGTAGATTTTGGTAATTTATAGGCATTAACTATCATCATGTATGCCTTATTATCCTCTACACTTCCTTTTAAAAGTTCTTCTTTTAAAGAACCCAATTCTTTAATTATTTCATCATACTTTTCATCAGTATATCCATAATCTTTACCTTTAGATAAATTTCCTACCATAGCTATAAGTCCACAAGCCATAGCTCCTGCTAAAGCAGCCGTTGAACCTCCACCAACTGTAAAATCATTTTCATCTAATATTAAGCCAAAAATTTCTTTGTAATGCATTTTAATATAAATCCTCCTTATTTAATTTGATACTACTATCTTTCCTTTTTTTATAACATATTCTATCTCGTTTACACCTATTTTGTAAGCTATATTTTTATAACTATCTGATTTTCTTATTTGAATATCTGCAAATTTTCCAATTTCTAAAGAACCGAAATCTTTATCTATTCTAAGTGCCTGTGCCCCACCTAATGTTGCAGCACGAATTGCTTCTTTTTCTGTCATTGCATGATTTCTACATGCAAGAGAAATTGAAATATCCATAGATTCTACCCAATTCCCAGGATTTAAATTAGTTGCAAGAGCTAAAGTTAATCCCTTTTCTATCATCGGTTTTGGATCAAAAGGTTTTGGATGGTTTACATTGAAATCTGTTGTCGGAATAACTATTCCAACAACTCCTGCATCTCTTAAAGGAATTATATCTTCTTCCTTTAAGAAATTAAGGTGTCCTATATTTGCAGCTTTTAATTCAGCTGCAACTCTTGCTCCACCTATAGCAGAATAACATTCACTATGTAATGTTGGTATCATTCCGTAATCTAATCCTGCTTTTAATAATTTATAAGAATCTTCTGCTGTATAATATCCGGCATCACACCATATATCAGAAAATTCTGCTAAATTTTCTTCTTTAATTACAGGCATTACTTCTTTTATCATAAAATCAATATATTTATCTTTTCCCATATTTAAATCAAAATAATGAGCACCTAAATAAGTAGCAAGTATTGTTTGTGGAGTTTTGGTTTTTAATTGTTTTATCAATCTCAATAACTTTAACTCTGTTTCCTTGTCTATTCCATATCCAGATTTTATTTCTACTGTAGTAGTTCCACTCTTAAGCATTCTATCTAGTTTTTCCAATGAGGAACTTATAAGTTCCTCATCAGATGAATTTCTAGTTGAATATATTGATGAATCCAGTCCTACTCTTGGCACTACCTTTTTAACTTCTTCTTTACTCATAGTAAGAGATGCAATATATTCATCTACTCTACTTTTACCAAAAATAAGATGAGTATGAGAATCTACAAAACCTGGTAAGACAACTTTATCACTACAATCAATTTCACTATATTCTTGCCCATTTACTTCTTTTATTAAATCTTCAAATTTTCCTATACTTTTAATTTTTTCATCTTCAATTAACAACGAAGTATTATTCATTAAACCAATTAAGTCCTCTGAATCTTTTTGTATTGTTAAAAGTTCTCTACAATTTTTTAAAATTATGTAATTCATATACTAACCTCTCACTATATAAATAATGGCCAAATAATTCCTATTATCATTAAAGGAATATCAAAACATATAAATTGAGGTACACAAGTATCCCAAATATGTTCGTGTTGTCCATCTGCTGATAAACCTGCTGTAGGTCCTAATGTTGTATCTGAAGCTGGAGAACCTGCATCTCCTAATGCTGCAGCAACTACTACCATAAATACAATCGCCGCTGGAGAGAATCCTAACTTCAATGCCAATGGTACATATATTGCTGCTATTACAGGAACTGTTCCAAAAGATGTTCCTATTCCCATAGTGATAATAAGTCCTAACATTATCATTGTAAATGATCCTGCCAATTTTGATCCACCTAAAAGTCCAAATGCAACGTCAACTAATTTTGTAACTGCTCCTGATTCATTTATTACAGTAGCATATCCTGAAGCTATCAACATTACGAAAGCTATAAATCCCATAAGTCCTATTCCACCATCAAAAACTTCTTGTAAATCTCCCCATTTAACTGTTCTTGTTAATACTAAGAAAGTAATTGCTGCAATTGCACCAAGTGGTAAAGAACCTGTTTTAAGTTGAATTACTAGAGCTATTACACCCGCTACTAATGTTAACCAGTGTTTCTTTTCTACAACAATCTCCTTATCTTCTTCAACAACAGTTTCTTCAAGTATTTTATATTCTCTATTTTTAGAATAATATATTAACCCTAAAACTAATCCAATTAACATAGTTATTCCTGCCATCCAAACACTTTTCCAGATAAAAGATGTTTCAATATTTAAACCAGCAGAGTTAACTGAATCCTTAACTAAACCATGGAAAATTGCTCCATAAGTTACAGGTATTGTAACATAAGGTGCTTTTAATCCAAATCCAAAACATATAGATGCCATTCTTCTATCCATTTTCATTTTACTCATTAAAATTAGTAATGGCGGAATCAATATTGGAATAAATGCTATATGTACAGGAACTATTGTCCCAGATGCCACTGATACTAAAATTATAATTATACTTAAAGTAAATTTATTTCCTTTTACAACACTTGAAATCTTTTTAGCTAAAATATTTGCTGCACCTGTTTTATTTATGATATAAGCCAAAGCTCCCAAAAGAATATAACTTAATGCAGTATTAGCATTTCCACCCATTCCACCGACAAATATACCTATAGTCTTAGATAATGGAATTCCTGCTGCAACCCCCGCTGTCAATGCTGATATTAAAAGAGCTGCCAAAACTGGTAATTTTAATAAACATAATACTGATAACACTAAAACTGATATTACTATCGGATTTAATAATATTTCCATAACTTAACCTCCTTTTTTTATTTTTAAATTTAATATATATTTTATTTTTAATAAATCAATTTGATAATTGGAACAACCAATATCAATGAAATCACAACTCTTTCAAACCAAAGAATAATAATATCTCTAATTTTAACTGGAATTTCTGTAGCAAGAATACATGGTATTGATGCTGAAAAAAATAATAATTCAGATATACATAAAACCGCTATTATATATCTAGTTTCAAAAGTTGCCTTCGTAGAAATTATAGCTGGTACATACATATCAGCTAAAGTAATAGTTGATGCCTTTGCTAACAACATAGGTTCTGATACATGCAATAATTTTGTAAGTGGTAAAAATATGTAAGCCAATACATCAAATATATTTGTATATTGAGCTAATAAAAGTGAAATTATTCCTATTGACATAATTGTTGAACCTATATTTAATGCTAATATAATTCCATCTTTTAAGTTTGAAACTACATTTTTCAAAACAGGCTCAGAAGTCATAGCGTTATCTATTCCTACTTCCCACGCCTTTTTTAATCTTTCTGTAAAAGATATTTTTTCTATTTCTTTTTCAACTTTTACATTTTCTAAATAATATCCATCACTCATTTTAGATAGAGGATATATTCTTGCTGTTATTGCTGTTGCTGCAAACGTTACTAATAAACAAATCCAAAAATATTGATTCCAATATTCCATCAATCCTAAGGTATTTAAAGTTATAATCATAAAAGTTGCTGAAACAGTTGAAAAACCAGTCGCAATTATTGCAGCTTCTTTTTTTGTATATTTATTTTCTTTATATACTCTATTAGTAACCAATAAAGCAAGAGAATAAGAGCCAACAAATGAAGCAACTGCATCTATAGCAGATCTTCCAGGTGTTTTAAAAATCGGTCTCATAATAGGTTCCATTATAGTTCCTATAGACTCCATAAGCCCATACGAAATAATAAAAGATAAAAAAATAGAACCAATTGGTACAATCAAAACAACAGGGATAACTACTACATTCAAGACGAATGGTCCCATTGATTTCTGAGTTATAATTTCTGGTCCTATATTAAACATACTCATTATTGTGAATATCAATCCTAATATATTAAAAAAACTAAAAACTAAATTTAATCTAGTTTTATTCCAAGTCTTTTTATAAAAAGGAAGTAATGTTCCTATAAAAATAATTGCCAAACCATAGACAGGTTTAAAATGAGGAATTTTTAAAATTCTCTTTACTATATGGTCGATAGGTATAGTTTTTATTGCTCCAATTTTTACAGTAAAAAAGAACATAAAAATCCCAAATATACTAAAAAACAAAAATCTTGTAATTCCTTTAGTTTTAGTCATTTTATATCCCTTACCTTTTATCTTCTTATTTTTTTATAATTTTCTATTCTGTTTTCTTATTTTGCACTCCTATTTTTTAGTTTTTTTAGGTTGGTCAGAAAACTCTAACCAACCCATTTTTAAAATTTATTTTTTATTGATTATCTATACATTCCTTCTGGACCAAATGTTACTTCTTCAGCTGGTCTCCACCATAATGGAACTTTTATAGAGTCAGTTGTATATTTACCTTTTCCATTTGCAACATCTTTAGCAGCTTGATATCCCGCTTGAGCATGTCTGATTACTCCTATACCTGAATCTGTAGTAAGAGTTACAGCAAGTCTTTCATCTGCTTCATCTGTTCCATCAGCTATCATAGTTACTCCTGTATGTACTGCTTCTCCCATAGAGTAGTTTGCTTGAATAGCTATTAGATCACAACCACCAGCACAGTCAAGAAGACCGTTTAAGTATGGCCAATCTGAGATATAATCTCCACCATCTGGCATCTTTTCTGATTCGAATGTAGGGTTTACTATTGATCCTGAATCAAGGTTATCTCTTGAGAAAGCAACAGTCCCTTTAATTCTTCCATCTTTTATTGCTTGGTTGATAGCAAGTCCAAATCTCTTTCTTTCTCCGAATCCCATATAACAAATTCTTGCTGGCATTCCTTCAATTGGAAGATTTTTTCTAGCTAATTTAATCCATCTTTCAACTAAGTTATCTCCTTTACAGATTTCAAGAGCTATATCATCAGCAACTTTTAAATCTTCAGGGTCTCTTGATAAACAAGTCCATCTGAATGGTCCTCTTCCTTCACAGAATAATGGTCTTAAGTATTCATACACGAAACAGTTTATTTTTTTAGCTTCTGCTTCAGGGAATCCTGCATCCATACATTCTTTTCTGATTGAAGTTCCATATTCAAATACTTCTACTCCGTCAGCTTTTAAATCTAACATTGCTTGAAGTTGTCTTTTCATTGTTTCTCTAGCTAAACTTAAATATTTTTTCCTATCTTCTATTCTTAATTTATCAGCTTCCTCTGAAGTATATCCTGATGGAATATAAGAAATAGGGTCATGACATGGACACATTTCTGTACAGATATCAGGTCTGAAATCACTTTTCAATACTTCTTCATAAACATCTGCAGCGTTTCCTACTAATCCGATAGCTATTGGTTTTTTAGCTTCTGCATGTTCTTTAGCTAATTTGATAGCTTCATCTAATGAGTGAACTACTACATCCATATAATCTTTATCTATTCTTTTCTTAAGCATTTTTTCACTTACATCTACTACAATTGCAACTCCACCGTGCATTTTCATAGCCCAACTTTGGTTAGTTCCCATTCCTCCAGCACCAGCTGTAAGGTAAATTCTTCCTGTTAAATCATCATTGAAACGTTTCATAGCTATTGCAGAAAGTGTTTCAAATGTTCCTTCTATAACTCCTTGAGTTCCTATATATTCCCAAGGCGCTGCAGTATATTGTGCAAATATAGTAAGGTTCTTATCTTGTAATTCATAGAATCTTTCCCATGTAGCTTGCATAATATTTGTTGTAGCCATAACAACAACTGGAGCTCTCTTATGAGTTTTAAAAATCGCTACTGGCATTCCTGATTGAACAACTAGAGTTTCATCATCTTCAAGATTTTTTAATGAATCAACTATAGCCCAGTAAGATTCCCAGTTTCTCGCACATTTCCCGTTACCACCATAAATTACAAGTAATTCAGGAATTTCCGCATTTTCCATGTTAAATTCAAGCATTCTTAATATAGTTTCTTGTCTCCAACCTTTACATCTTAATGTATCAGTATCTTTAAGACCTCCACCTTGTGCTTTTACTTCGTAAAGAATTTCAGGATTTTCTCTGTAATACAATCCTCTTTCTCCGTTCATGTTACCACTCTCCTTAGTTTTATTTATTAGAAACTTAACAAATTTCTTTATGTCTTAATTATATTTTTTCATCGTTAATATATCGTTTAAAAATATAAAAAATAGAAATTTTTTTTATTTTTTTAACATTAACACTTAAATAAATACAGTTTTTATCAGTAATATCTATAAATATTTTTTTTAATTTTTTTATATTAACTATAAAATTTTATTTTAATTTTTTTTGATAAATAAAAAAAATAGTTTCAGATTATTTTATCTGAAACTATTTTAAAATTATTTTAAATTTTTTTATTTTGAAATATCAACAACAAATGTTTTAATAAACCATATTGTAGCAGGCTGATAAATTATATCAACTAGAAAAGCTCCAACTATAGGAACTATCATCATGGCTTTCCTAGACATTCCATATTTTTGATTTAAAGCAGTCATATTAACTATTGCTGATGGAGTTGCTCCAAGCCCATGTCCACATAATCCTCCACACATAACTGCAGCATCATAATTAGAACCAAGTATTCTAAATACTACAAAATATGCAATTATCATCATAAATATAACTTGTGCTACTACAACCAAAATTACTCCTCCTATAAGACCTGAGAGTTGCCACAATTTTAAAGTCATTAGTGCTAACGACAAATATAAGCTAAGCATTACATTTCCAATTCCATCTACTAATGTAAAATTAAAATTATAAAAATTAAATTTTTCATTTGAATTTCTTACTATAACTGCAACAAACATAGCACCAACATAAGATGGAAAAGACATCCCTATTACTTTTCCCATTAAAGAAGATAAAAAACTTCCTACTGCCATACACACTAATATAACTGTAACATTTTTCATTATATCTAGCTCTGATAATTTCTCTCCCTTATCAACATTTATTTCTGTAACAGAATTGTCAAAATTTTCTGAATTATCTGGCTTTAAATTATTTTTCTCAATTAAAATTCTTCCAAGAGGTCCACCGATTAAAACAGCACTAATAAGTCCAAAAGTTGCTGCTGCTGCACCTACTAAAGGAGCATTTACATAACCCATGTTTTTAAAACTTGTTCCATAAGCTAAAGCAGCCCCGTGTCCTCCTACCATGGAAATTGCACTAGACAATAAAGCGTAAGGAGCTTCTAAGCCTGTAATTTTTGAAATTCCTATTCCTATTGAGCTTTGTAAAATAGATATCACACCACAGATAAGCCAGTATATAACTAAAAGTTTCCCCCCTTTTTTTAATAGAGAAAAACTCGCTCCAAGTCCTACTGTTGTAAAGAAAGCCAACATAAAAGTTGATTGAAAAATATTTTCAAAAGTAAATTGAAAAGTTCCACTAACATATCCTAACCATGTTATGAACATAAAGAAAAAACCACCAACTACTGGTGCTGGAATACAGTATTTTGTCAAAAAAGTTATTCTATTCTTAATAAAATTCCCTAAAATTAGTAATGTACCTGCAAGTGCAAGCGTCATTGCCGAACCTAATTTAATTTCCAATAATCCTTCAATAATTTCAAAATTCATAATACTTCGTGTGATAATTTTAAATATTTACCACACTTCCTCCTTTCTTTTTTATTTTAAATTTTTTAGATATTCTATCTCAGCTTTATCTCTTTTAGAGTCTAAACATTTAAAAGCATTATAAGAGTACACTTCCACTTCTTCAGTCAAAAATTCTTTCAGTTCTCTAATTTCCCTTGTATTTTTTACTATATTTTTAATATTTGAAGCAATTATACTCTCTACAAAATATATAATTCCACTATCTCTTAAATTATTTATCACTTTAGCCTCGGATAGAGCACTTTTTAAATATTTAACACTTTTTAAATAATCACCTTCAAAAAATAAAAGCAAAGCTAAATACGAATCTAAAACCGGCACTCTCCAATGTAAATCAAATTTTTTTACAATTTTCTCTGCAACCAATAAATTTTTCCTCATATTTTGAAAATCATTTGTTAAGCAATATAATTTAGCAATATTGATGTAAAAAATCGATAAACAGGCTACCTCTTTATTTTTGGAAAGCTCTATTGCTTTTTGAAAATATTTTAAAGCTTCCTCATTTTTTCCTTCAGCTTTTCTAATTTCCCCTATATAGTTATAATTTGCTGCAATACTTATTGAATTTTCTTTCTCAGTATCTTCTAATTTTGAAAAGAAAGAAATAGATTTTTCAAAAAGAGCTTCTGCTGTTTCAAATTTACCTATCATCAAGTTATATAAACCATAAAATCTATAAAAAACTCCTAATTCTACTGTATTTTCTATTTTTTTAGTAAGTTTTATTCCTTTAATTATATTTTTCAATATCATATTCGGATTATTAATTTGTATTCCATAAATTATAATTTGTTTATAACCTCTCAATTCTATATCTGTATCTTTAATTTCTTTTGATAATGCTATAACCTTATTTACTATCTTAGAACCTTCTAAATATCTTCCTACTCTTATTAAATATCTCCCTTTACAATATAAGAATAAAATTTCTATTTTTTTCATATTATCTATCTCATTCTTATTTCTTTCAGAATTTTTAATTGAAAATATTTTCTTTTCAATTTTTTCTATCCATTTCAAAACTTTCTCATTAGATATAAATAAATTTATTCCTTTTGATAAATTATAATCACACAAATTAGGATATATTTCATGATTAAAATTTAAGTAATAATTTAAAATATGAACATCATACTTTAAAGCACCTACTTCTTGATTTGCTTGATTATAATGATACTTTAGTCTGTTATATATAGTTATATCTTTTTTACTGCTAAAAACTTCACTCTCCAAAACTCTTATAATCTCTTTATTTATTATTTGTTTTGACATACTACTAAGTTCATCATAAATCATATTTTTATATGCAGAGTACACAAATTCTATTATAACTTCATCAACTTCTTTCTTTTCAGAAAGAATATTTAATCTCTTTAAGTTGTCTAAACTTTTTAGCATTTCAAAGGCTTTTACATCTAAAATTTTTAATAAAATATTTAATGTAACATCTCCGTAAAAAACAGAAATCACTCTTAAAATATCTATTTCTTGATTCGATAAATTTGAAATTTTATCTTTTAATATACTATTCATTTTAGAACTTGTTACTTTGTTCTTTTCTCCTTTTTTAAAAAGCTCTATATATTCTCTAAGAAAAAAAGAATTCCCCTTTGATTTTTCAAAAATATTTTCTATTTCTTCCTCCGTGATTTTTTTACCCAATGTTTTCTTAAGTATCATATCAACTTCTGTTCTATCAAAGGGTTTTAAATCAACAAGTGTTAATTTTTCTAAATCTTTTAACATAAATAAAAGTTCATCTATTTTTTTATCACTTTCATTAGATTTTGTTACAATAAATAAAATATTTTTATTAGAAGATAATATTAAACTAATCAAAAGTTTCATACTCAACTCGTCCATCCACTGAATATCTTCAAAGACAATTACTACTTTTTTATTATTTCCCAGTATATCAAAAGCATTGTACATAGAATCATATATTAAATTGGGAATAAAATTCTCTTTGTTTTCAACTATATCAACTGTTGGCTGAATATTATTAACACTATCAAAAAATAAATTTTTAACTATCTTTTCCCATAAAGGAGGACGCTCTAAATTGCTATTCAAAAAATCTTTTTCCATTAGTTTTATTATTTTTATCCAAGACAAAAAAGAAAAATTCTTCTCTATTGAATAACATGGAACTTCATAAAATAGAAATCTATCTTTATTTCCTTCAACTATCTTGTTTTTTAAGAAAGTTTTTCCAACTCCTGTTTCTCCATTTATCAAAATAGACTTTGAAGGTTTCCCCTTAAAGAAATTATCAATTTCTTCACTCATCTTTTCATATTCAAAAGTTCTACTAAAAAATTCTCCTTCTTTCTTCTTTTCTTCTTTATTCTGATTCTTTTTAACTATATTTAAAGCCTCATTATATAAATTCTCTATTTCTTTTGATGGGTCTATTCCTAGCTCCTCATTCATTAACTTTTTTAAATTATAGTATTCATTTATTATTTTATCGTATCTATTATCTAGTTTATAAATTTTCATTAAATACAGATATAACACTTCATTAAAATTATCTATATTAAAAACTCTATAAATTACTTTTTTGCATTCTTTAAACTCTTCTTTTTCAAAAAAATCTATTATTTTTTGCTCAGAAGTTTTCATAAAAAGTTCTTTATAAAAAGAACTCAATTCTGAACTCCAATACTCAAAATCTACTGCATTTTTTATATAAAAACCCTTCAAGAAATCTTCAGTATATAAATCTAAATTGTCAGAAGGATTAGCTTCAAATTTTTTTACATCTATATCAAAATTGATATTTTCATTTAATGTAAGTACAGATTTATTAGGAGTTAAAATAATGTCTTCTTTAAAAATTCTTTTTATTTTATGCAAAGCATTCCTCAAACTAATCTTTGCATTCTTCTCACCAGCTTCACTCCAGAAAACATTTGCTAATTCATCTCTACTAACTGTTTTTTTCATTAAAACATAATAAAAAACAGCACTCACTTTTCCACTCGGCATAGAAACTTCTATATCATTTTCAATTACCGTAGGATACCCAAACAATTTACAACTTATACTCAATACTCTTCCCCCTAGGCTCTATTATTTTTAGATATTCTTGTTACAACTGAATATAAATCCTTTCCTTGAAGAATTAAAACAAGATCCACAGATAAAGACATTGGAACTAAAACTTTATCTACAAAAAAACATTTCCCTGAAGTTGATCTTCCTACCTCCACAGATTTTTTTAAACCTTTAGGGTAGTCTGATATTTTTGAATCTAACAGTTCAAAAAGAGCAATTGTTAAAACATCAATATTTAAACCCTTAGGTAAACCTAGATTATAATAAGTAGAAAAATGGTCGTGAATTTTTGTTATCATTTCTAAATAAGCGATTGATTCCCAATTTTTTACATAAATATCTAAGCATTCAATTCCTTTGTCTGCAAATCCTTCTTCATCTATATAAACTGGTAGTTCATAACGATTAAGTTCATTTTTTTTATCTTTTTCAACATACTTAAATGCTATTAAATCTTCTTCCAATTTTTCTTTTAATTCTTTTACTTCAAACGAAGTATAATAAAATATTTCTTCTAATTTTTTTTCTTTCTCAATTTTAGTTTCTGAAAAATCCTTTTCTTCTTTTTTTATATTCTCAGCCACCTTATTATTATAGTTTCTCAAAATATTAAAAATATCATTTAAGATATCTTCTCCTTTTAATATTCCTGTAACTTTTATAACTTCTTCTTTTATAGAAGCTATACAACTTGAAAATATTAAATTGTATTCATCTCCTAATACCTTATCCATAATGTAATTAGAGATATTATTCAAAAGTATGTAGTTAAATAATGGTAAATATTGTTTATCTATAAACTCCTTATCAAAACTATTGTGTTCATGTAATCTTTTAAAATATAAATATTTATCTGTAGATATATTTTTTAAAACATCTTCATACTCGTTTAAATCAAGTATTGTCTCTGAAAATCCCTCCCCTAATAAATTTATTTTGTTTTTTTCTAAAGAAATAAATATCTTTTTCAAATTACATTCCTCCCTTTCCGTTAATTTTGATTTATTTTATTATTTTTTCGTTAATTTATCGTTAAATTAAAATTCCATAGTTTCATATTATTTTCTGTCTTTTTTATTTAAAATATCTACGATCATATTTACGATAATAGCACATAGTATTTTTTTTTTCAACCAATTTTATGAAACTAGTTCTTGTTTTAATTTAATACATTTTTTATTCTAAAAATTATCTTC
>JAGYHM010000014.1:15250-16744 GCA_018457305.1 Fusobacterium sp.
TTTTTTGTTTTTCCTCCTATTTATTTTTTAAATTATTTCATCTATTATATTTGCTTGCAAAGCTTCTTCCGTATTCATATAGTTATCAAAAGAAATCATTTTTTTCATTTGACTAACTGTTTTCCCCATATTAGTTGCTAAAATATTTATCAGCTCTTTATTCACATCTTCAACTTGTTCAATATAATTAAAAGAGCCTAAAATTTCATGTATCATTATAAAAGAATTTTTATAGGCAAGTCTTTTATGCCCTGCTGATAAAATAACAGCCGCTGTACTAGCAGCCATATCTAGCACCTGCATTTTTACTTTTGACCTCAAAGTTTTTATTACATCTATTAAGCTTAACCCGGGAATAAATTCTCCTCCCGGGGAAGATATATACATAGTTATTTCCTCATTTGAAACACTATCAAAATAAAGTAATTCTTTTATTATTTTGTCTATTGACTCAGAAGTAATTTCTCCAATTAAATAAACATTTCTCATATTAACCCTCCTTTATCTCATCAACAATATTTTTTTTAAGCATATCTCTTGCATTTAAAAATATTTCTTCTTCTAAAAAATTTTTAATTTCTTTTGCTCCACTCACTTCATAAGAATTTTTTAAATTATTTATTATTTTATTTTTTAAATTTTTATAATTATCTAAATTAGTTTTTTTGTCAAAAACATCAAATCTAAATTTAGGAATGAAACATCTCGTATGCTTTAATGCTTTTCTATCTTTTCCAGCCAGTAAAATATAAATAGAATATTCGTTAACATAGCCCAAAGCATAAGTAATAACCTTTGACTTTAAATTTCTTATTACATCAAATAGCATTAAGGCATTTTGAAAGCTTATTCTTTTTAAAGCAATATAAATTTTTATTTCTGCATTAGTTTCATCTAATTTATATAATTTTTTAATTATTTGAATAGTTTCTTTACTACCTATTTCTCCAGACAAATAAAGCACTCTATTTTCAAAAAAAGTTTCTTCAACCTTATTTAAAAAATCCATTTCTTTTCTTTGACTTTTATAGTCCTCCAATTCTTTAAACATTTCTACCTCCTAAGCAACTTCTTCTAAATTTAAACTAGCCAATACATCATCTATATCTTTAAGGTGAGCCAAATATGGGTCATATCTATCAAGTAACATAATAGCCTCTCCCAAGTCTTTATCCAATTTTTTTAGACCTTTAAGATTTATGTAATCCTTAACTTGCTCGTATATAAAGTTCACTGTTTCTTTTTCTTTTGAATAAAGATAAACTATATTTGAAGCATTTCCTAAAATGATTTCTTTTTTATCTCCGTATTTTTTTAACTGCCCTATATTCTGTAAAAATAAAGTAAATCTTATATTCTTACTTCTTCCTACACTTATATACCTATCAAAATTTTCTATGCAAGGAATGTTTGCAAACTCATCTAAAATATAATTTAATCTTATTTTTAAAGAAGTTTCTTTTTTCTCAAGAATTAAATCAGATAATCTTGAAT
>JAGYHM010000015.1 GCA_018457305.1 Fusobacterium sp.
CTTATTGTTTATATATTGCCACCAGTATTTATGATTTTAGGTTATGTCGTGGCAGCAAGTTTAAATTTTTCTGAAGGGCTGTCTGCTCTTGGAAGTTTTATAGGCTTGGGACTTGCTTTTCTTTTATTATTTTTATATGATAGATTTTTTGCAAAAAAAAATATAGAAGAAGAAATAAAAATTATTGCAGTTGAAAAATATGATCCAAATAATTTAGAGTATGATATTAGTTGTGATGAAAACTTTGAGCATTATTAAAAAAAATTGAGGTTGTTACAAATTTGTAACAGCCTCTTTTTGATTTTATAAATCTTCTTTATTTAATTCTTCTATTTCACCTTTTTTCATATAATAATACTTTTCTCCAATAACTCTTGCATCTTCTTTATCATGTGTAACCAATATTGTAGTAATTCCATAATGATTTAAAATATCTTTTATTTTAATTCTTAGAGAAGATTTTAAAGACTCATCAAGATTTGAAAAAGGTTCATCTAACAACATAATTTTAGGTTTATAGCAAAGTGCTCTTGAGAGTGCAACTCTTTGTTTTTCTCCACCTGAAAGTTCATGTGGATACTTATCTTTATGTCTATAAATATCTGTTGTTTTCATCAAGTCTTCTGCAAAAGATTTATCTTCATTTCTTTTTAAACAAAAAGCCACATTTTCAAAAACTGTCATATGAGGGAAAAGTGCATAGTCTTGAAAAACCATTCCAACTTTTCTATTTTCTGGTAAAATATCGTTTACATTTATATCTTCAATAAATATATCTCCTGAATTTTGATTTTCTAAACCTGAGATTACTCTTAAAAGTGTTGATTTTCCACTACCACTATCTCCTAAAATAGCAACAACCTCTCCTTTATTAACTTCTAAATTTAAGTTTTTTATAATTTCAGTTTCTCCATAAGAGAAATTTAAGTTTTTAATTTTTAACATTTACTTTCCTCCCTTAACTCTATTTTTATGATACAAAATAAGAAAATTCAAACTAATTCCTATAATTATTATCATTAAAGATGGAACACTTGCTTCTTTTATCATTTCATTAGAATAAAATTTATGAACTTCAATCGTCAATGTTTCCAGCCCTATTGGCTTCAATAATAAAGTTATTGGCAATTCTTTTAAAATCTCTAAAAATATCAAGAAAAATGCAGTTATATTTACCGGCATTAAAAGAGGTAAATCAACTTTTAATAAAGTTTTAAATTGAGATTTTCCGAGTAATCTTGAGCCTTCAAAAATATTTGGATTAAATTTATTTCTTGCAGAATAAATTTGATTGTAGGCAACTGTTAAAAATCTAACCACATAAGCAAAAATCAAAATTATAACTGTCTGTGAAAGAAATAATTTATTTTTAAATTCAAAATAAACATATAAGGGTCTTAAAAATCTATCTAATTCATGAAAAGAAAACATAACTGCTATTGCAATTATTATTCCCGGAATACTATAACCTAAAGTTGCAACCCTTTCAGTAAAAAAAGAAAAAATATTTCTTGTATTCATTGTATAATTTACAAAAATAAAGGCTACAAAAACTGTTATAAAAGCTCCGATTGAACAATATAAAATTGTTCCTCCTATAATTTTTATATATTCCATACTTATAACATCTGTAAAACTATAATAATTATTATATAAAAGTTCAAATAGTGGTAAAATTAAGGCTAAAATTACAACTAAACTTAAATATGTATAAATAAAAATTGCTGTCTTTCCTTTTGCCTTTATGCTTTTCATTCCGTTTGTTTTAGTGGAAGTATAAAATCTTAATCTTTTTGAAATTTGTTTTTCTGTTACCAATAAAATAAAAATTAAAGTCATAATAAAGGCTGCTAATTTTATTGCAGAAGAAAAATCATTAAAGCCTATCCAAATTTTATATAAAATTGTAGTAAATGCTTGTATTCCAAAATAAGAAACCACTCCATAATCACTGATTACTTCCATCATAACCAAAGATAATCCTGCTATAATAGGTATTCTTGCTACTTTAAAACCAACTTTTCTGAAAAGTTTAAAGCCTGTTACACCAAGTAATCTTGAATTTTCAACAAAAGTTCCTGCATACTGGCTATAATAAGAATTACAAAACAAATAAATGTAAGGAAACAAAGCCATAGTATAAATAAATATTGCTCCATTTATTGTCATCATATCTATTGTAAATCTTATATTATAATTTTCTCTAAGTAAGGTTGGAAAAAATCCTGTGAAAGATAATAAATCTGCATAAGATTGTCCCATTATATAAGCAGGTATTCCGAAAGGCAAAACTAATAAAACTTGAAAAAGTTTTTTAAATTTAAAATCATACACATTCATAATCCAAGCTATTGAACTTGCTAAAATAACTGTAAATATACCTACAAATAACATCATATACAGAGTATTATAAATTGCTTCAAAAACTAAACTTGGTAAAACTTCAAAGTCTGATTTATTAAAAATATTTTTGAATAAATTTATAATCGGGACTGATAAAACTAATGTTAAAATTATACTAACTATTGATATTATATTTATTTTTTTCCTCATAAAACACCTAATTTCTTTTTTTATAAAATTTTTTTTGGCTCGCTACGGGCAAAAGCCCTGCTCGCACTAATGCGACGCGGAGCGTCGCCTCCCCTTTATATATAAAACTAACTTTAATTTTGACAAGAGAGCATGCTCCCTTACTAAAAATATTTAGTTTAAATTTGATTTTTGAGGTTTGGGGTAAAACCCAATTTCCCCTATTATACTTGTTTAAAAATAAAATTTCCACCATAAAATAATAGTGGAAATTTTTATTGTGTTATTTATAATTTTTTATTTTTTTAAATAATTTTTTTTATTTCCATCCTGCTTTATCCATTAAGATAGTAGCTTCTTTAGCATTTTCTCCTAAAACAGTTAAGTTAATATCTTGAGCTTTAAATTCTCCTAAAGATTTTAAGAATTCATTTTTAACTTCAACTTTTGGATTTGCTGGGAATTCATAGTTAGCTGCAGAGAATTTTTCTTGAGCTTCTTTTCCTGATAAAAATTCAATAAATTTAACAGCTGCTTCTTTATGATCAGCAGTTTTTAAAACTCCTGCTCCACTAACATTTACATGTGCTCCAGTAGTTTTTTGATTTGGGAAGAATACTGCTATGTTATCTCCTGCTGCTTTCATTGTAGCATCTTTTTTATCATTTATCATTTTTCCTATGTAATATGTATTCATGATAGCTATATCTCCTTCTCCAGCATAAACTGCCTTACCTTGAGCTCTATCATTACCTTTTGGAGTTCTAGCCATGTTTGCTACGAAACCTTTTAACCATTCTTCAGTTTTTTCTTTACCCATAATTTTTGGATCTAAGAAAGATGAAACTAGAGAAATATTGTATTGGTTACTAGAAGATCTAACTAATATTTTTCCTTTCCATTTAGGATCTGCCAAATCTTCATAAGTAGATAAATCTGCTGGATTTACTCTATCTTTTGAATAAACTATTACTCTGGCTCTTTTAGTTAAAGCTGTCCACATATCATCTCTATCTCTTAAATTAGCTGGTATATTTTCATCTATAACTTTTGAATCTAATGCTTGGAATAAACCTGCATCTTTAGCTTTTGCTAAATTTCCTGCATCAGCAGTGAAATAAATATCTGCTGGTGAGTCTTTACCTTCAGATTTTAATTTTTGAAGCAATGCTTTTCCTTTTCCTTTTACAACTTCAACTTTTATTCCTGTTTTTTCTGTAAATTCTTTTATTATTGCTTTATCTGAATCATAGTGTCTAGTTGAATAAACTGTTAAAGTTGGTGCATCCTTCATTTTCATTTCACCTTTTGCAGTATCACAACAATCTGCTGCTATAGCACTCACTGATGATAACATTCCAAATAATACAATACCTTTTTTTAATACATTCATACCTTTTCTTCCTCCTTGAAAATTTTTATTCATTACTAATTAAGTAAATTATATCATAAACTTATTAGGATTTCAAATAATTATTTTTAACATATAATTTTAATTTATATAGTTGAAATTTAAAAATATTCATATAATTCATTATTTTTTTAGTTGGAAATAATAAATTTACATTATTTAAAAAAAATAGTAGAATACAAGTATAAATTAGGAGGAAAATAATATATGAAAAATTGGAAAGAAAATTATAAACAAAAACTTTGTAGTCCAAGTGATGCAATAAAAAAAATTAAAAATAATGACAGAGTTGTTACAGGACATGCTTGTGCTGAACCTACTATTCTTATTGATGAATTGGTTAAAAATAAAAAACTTTTTAAAAATCTTGAAATTGTTCATTTAGTGGCTATGGGAAAAAGTGAATATGCTTTGGAAGAAAATAAAGAATATTTTAGACATAATGCCCTATTTGCTGGAACTCACACTAGAGATGCAGTTAATACTTCTTACGGAGATTTCACTCCATCTTTTTTCTTTGAAGTTCCAAGATTATTTCAAGAAGGAGCAATTTTACAAGCAGATGTAGCTATGATACAAGTATCTGCTCCTGATGAACATGGTTATTGTAGTTATGGACTTTCTTGTGATTATACAAAGGCAGCAGCTGAAAATGCTAAAATAGTTATAGCACAAATAAATAAAAATATGCCTAGAACATTAGGAAACTGTTTTATTCATATTGATAACATGGATTATATCATAGAACACGATAGTCCACTTATAGAACTACAACCACCTGTAATCGGAGAAATAGAAAAGAAAATTGGTGGTTACTGTGCCTCTCTAATCAATGATGGAGATACTTTGCAATTAGGAATAGGAGCTATACCAGATGCAGTTTTATCTTTTTTGAAAGATAAAAAAGATTTGGGTATCCATTCGGAAATGTTTTCTGATGGAGTAGTTGATTTAGTTAATGCAGGAGTTATTACAAATGCAAAGAAAACTTTAAATCCTGGTAAAATGATAGTAACTTTCTTAATGGGAACTAAAAAACTTTATGACTATGTTAATAATAATCCAGAAGTTGAAATGCATCCAGTTGATTATGTAAATAATCCATTTATTGCTGCACAAAATGATAATTTAATCTCTGTAAATTCAGCAATACAAGTTGATTTAATGGGACAAGTAAATTCAGAAAGTATGGGACATAAGCAATTCAGTGGAACTGGTGGACAGGTTGATTTTGTAAGAGCAGCCTCAATGTCAAAAGGTGGTAAATCTATAATTGCTCTTGCTTCAACAGCGGCAAAAGGAAAAATTTCAAAAATTGTTTTTAAATTAGATGAAGGTGCAACTGTAACTACTTCAAGAAATGATGTAGATTATATTATTACAGAATATGGAATTGCACATTTAAAAGGAAAAACTCTAAGGCAAAGAGCCAAATCTTTAATTTCAATAGCACACCCAGATTTTAGAGAAGAACTTACTAAGCAAGCAACCGAAAAATTTGGGGTTTTATAAAATAAATGCGACAGCATCTGCTGTCGCTAATTTTTTATAAAAATTTTACTATCTCTTCATTTTCCTTATTTATAAAATGTAATTTAGATGGTCTATCATCTTCTCTATGATAACCTAAACTAAAAATTCCAACTAACTTTATATTTTCAGGTATTCCTAAATTTTCTTTTACTACTTCTGGTTTAAATCTTCCTATCCAGCAAGTTCCTAAACCTAATTCTTCTGCCATTAACATCATATGTGTCATAACTATTGAAATATCAATCTCTCCACTTTCTTTATCTCCATTTAAGTCATTTCTCCATACTTCATCTATATTGTAACCACAAACTATATAACAAGGTGCTTTGTAATTATATGCAAAATCTTTTAATAATTTTTCTTTTGCTTTCTCACTTTTCAAAACATAAAGTCTTTGTGGTTGATTATTATGAGAAGTTGGTGCTACTCTTCCAGCCTCTAAAATTTTTAAAATATCTTCATCACTAACCATTTTTTCAGAGTATCTTCTACAAGAATATCTCTCTTCCATTAACTTTAAAATTGACATAAGATTTCCTCCTTATATTATTTAAGATTTTCTCCTAATTCTTTTACAGAATCAAAAATATAATCTGCTTTATAAATCGTTGTTTCTAGCATATCTTTTGTTGTTTCTCCACTCATAACTAAAATTGAAGTAAGACCATTATCAAGACCTGTTCTTATATCAGTGTATAATCTATCTCCAACCATTGCTAAATCTTTTTTATCTAAATTATATTTTTCTGTTATAGCGTTAACTATATGCTCATTTGGTTTTCCAACAACTATTGGTTCTTTACCAGTTGATGCTTTTATAAAAGCCATCATAGCTCCTGCATCTGGCATAAATTTATTATCTTCCAAAGGACAATTAAAATCTGGGTGAGTTGCAACATAAGTTATTCCATTTGCTATATATTCACAAGCTATCCATAATTTTTCATAAGTTAAAGTTGTATCAAAGCCTAAAACAACAAAATCTATATTTTCTCCTCTTTCTTTTACTAATTCAAAACCAGCATTTTTAAATTCTTCTTCCAAATCTTTTGTTCCCAATAAAAATATTTTAGCAGCTTTTTTTATTTTATTTAAGTATATTGTTGTTGCTTCTCCAGATGTAAAAATATCTTCTCTAGTAGCAGAAATACCTAGATTATTTAATTTTTCTACATATCTATCTTTATTTTTAGATGAATTATTAGTTAAAAATAAATATTGTATATTTTTATTTTTCAATATTTCTAAAAATTCTTTAGCTCCATCTATTAAATTATTTCCTAAATAAATTGTCCCGTCCATATCTAATAAAAAACATTTTTTTTCTTTTAAAGTATTCATTCTCTCTTCCTTTCTATTTTTTATTTTACATTATTCTAGCATATTTTTTACAAAAAAATAAGTAAAAAAAGACGACCCGTGACGAACCCCAAAATCATTTTATAATTTCTTTAAATATAAAAAATCGTGTTGAAAATTTCAACACGATTTATATATTTTTCTATAATTTTAAAATTTATTGTATTCCAAATAAATGTGGAACAAATAGTGCTATATCTTGTGAGAATGTTACTAACATTAAAACAATTATAAGAGCCACAACGAATGGCCAAATTTCTCTTATGAAATTTTCTATTCGTACCCCAACTATCGAACATACTGTAAACATCATTGAACCAAACGGTGGAGTTAATCCTCCTATCATTATATTTACTATAAATATTACACCAAAATGTAGTGGATCTACTCCCAATGCTTTTACTGCTGGAACTAAAAGTGGTGCAAGAATTACAAGAGCTGCTCCTCCTTCTATAAACATTCCTATAAATAATAAAAGTAAGTTTATTATAATCAATAAAACATATCTATTATCTGTAAAATTCATTAGAGCTTGTGTTATAAATTGTGGTATTCTTTCAAGTGTCATATAATAACCAAATACTTTTGCACTGGCTATTATTATCATAACTGCTCCTGTACTTTTTACTGTTTCTTTAAGTATTATTGGAATATGATGTAATTTTAATTTTCTGTATACAAAGAAACCTATCACGAAACAGAAAAATACTGTAATTCCTCCAGCTTCTGTTGGAGTGAACATTCCCATTCTCATTCCTAAAATTATTCCAAAAGGAATAGCCAAAGACCAAATTGATTTTATAAATTGTTTTCCTATTACTAATGGACTTGCCATTCTTTCTCTTGTAGGTGTATATCCTCTTTTACCTGCAATTATACGAACAACTATCATCATAGCAACTGTCATAAGTATTCCAGGTGTATATCCTGCCATAAACATATCTCCAACAGGTACATTTGCTATTAAAGCATATAATATTAAGTTTGTTCCAGGTGGTATAACTGGACTAACTGCTGATGAAGCTGCTGTTACTGCTGCCGAAAATTCTTTTGAATAACCATTTTTAACCATTTCTGGAACTAAAATTTTAGATTGCATTGCAGCATCTGCATTGGCTGAACCAGAAATTCCACCCATCATAGCACTTAGTAAACAGTTTACTTGTGCTAGTCCACCTTTCATGTGTCCTGCTAAAACTTCTGCCATTGCCATTAACTCTTCACTTATTCCAGAATAGTTCATTATAGAACCAACCATTATAAAAAATGGTACTGCTAAATATGGAAAAGATTCAACTGCCGTTACAAACTGCTGAATAACTAAATCCATAGGCATAGTGTTGTTTATAAAGATAAAATAAAATAATGAAGACCCCATTAAAGCGTAAGCTATTGGAATATTCAAGAAAAATAATATAAATAGTACTGCTACTGGATATAAAAATTCCATCTCTTACCCTCCTAATCTTTCTTCTTTAAGAAAGCCACTTTAAATGCTTCCCATGTGTAAATCAATGAATATAATGTCATTAGTGCAAAACTAATAACTATTGCCGAATATATATATACATACGATACTTCTAATGCTGCTGTTATTTTAGATGATGAAAATACATAAGTTGAGCTCAAATAAAACATAAGTCCACTCAATACAGTTAATAAAGCAAAAGTAAAGCATTCTACTGCTTTTCTTATTTTTTCTGGAAGTAAAACAACTATTGCTTCAACTCCTATCAGTCCTTTTTCTCTATAAGCTGCTGATGTTCCTAAAAATATAGTCCATACAAAGCAACCTACCGCTATTTCTTCAGCCCAAAAAAAAGTAAAATCCATAAAGTATCTAGTGAAAACATTCATTATTACTACAAGAATAGTAACACTTATAAATACACTTCCTATGTATAACTCAAATCTTTTTATAATATCTTTATCTTTCATTTTTCTCCTCAAATCCTATTTATTATAGTAAAAACTTCAAAAAAGGGAGATAAAAATCTCCCAATTTTGTGATATTAGTGTTTTTTTATTTAATAAAATTATTTACCGTTTTTAATATCTTCTCTAATTTTTTTAAGATTTTCCATTATTTTATCATATACTCCTGGAGTCCATTTAGGGAACATAGAATAAACTGGTGCAACTGCTTTATTGAATGCATCTGCATCAACTTCTGTGAAATTAACACCTAATTCTTTTAATTTCTTTACATATTCTCCTTCAAGTCTTTCAGTTTCTGCTAAGTTATCAGCTGTTCCTTTGTCAAATTCTTCTTGGATTATAGTTCTTTCTTCATCAGTTAAGCTATCCCAACATTTTTTAGAAATTGTTACAGCAGAAACTCCAAGTAAATGTCTAGTTAAAGCTACTTCTTTAACATTTTCATATTGTTTAGTTCCATAGTAAGATAAAACTGATCCTTCTAATCCATCAATTACTTTTTGTTGTAATGCAGAATAAGTTTCTGGATAAGGCATTGCAACTGGACTTCCACCCATAGCTTCTATTGTGAAAGTATATAATTGAGAAGTTGGTACTCTGAATTTTAATCCTTTCATATCTTCAGGAGTTTTTATAACTTTATTAGTAGTCATATTTCTGAATCCGAAAACCCAACCAAGTGATAAAACTTTTATATTTTTTTCTAATAATTGTTTATTTAAGTCTTCAACTAATGGAGTTTTAGTCATTCTTAAATATTCATCCATTGATCTATATAACATAGGTCCTGTAATAGCATTATAATCTGGTACATAATCTCCTAAGAAATTTACACCGTCAACCAATATCCAATCTGCACCTTTTTCTACTTGTTCCATTCCATCTTTACCTATTGGTAAAATTCCACTTGTAAATAATTGAAGTTCTAATGAACCTTTACTTCTTTCATTTACAGCTTTTACAACTTTTACTAAAGATTTTGCAGTTTGTTCGTCATCAACAAACTTTGTAGAAACTTTAATTACTCTAGCCTCAACTTTTTTTTCTGCTGCTGGTGCTGCTTCACCTTCTGCTTTTTTGTCTCCACCACAAGCTACTAAAGCTAAAGTACATAGTGATAAAGCGATTACTGATAAAAACTTTTTCATAATTTCCTCCCTATTTTACTTTTTATCATAAGCAATTTCAAAAAATTTTCTTGCTTAATTCTGTTGATTTATAATACCATATGACACTAATATTGTCAATATGTTTTCATTCTTTGTTTAAATTTTAATCCTTTTTATTATATATTGTTTCTATATAAAAATAAAAAAAACTTTCTTTAGGGAGAAAGTTTTAAAATAATATTAGCATTTTTATTTGATTCATTATTTTTTCTTATATACTTTTGACGATAGTAAATTTTAAAAAGTTTAAAATTTATAAAATTAAATTATAATTTACTTGGATATAAAAAAGGGAGACAGGTCTCCTCTTCGTGTGGGGGCTGTGCCCCCTACATCCCCCAAAAAATTCTTTTTATAAAATTTAATATTTTTTAAGTGTGAGACGACGGCACCCCGTCGCAACCAGCGAGCAGCGAAGTGGGCGAGCCAAAATTCAATTTATAATTTACTTGGATATAAAAAAGAAGATTTTAAAAAATTTAAAATCTTCTTTCTTTTTATATTTTTAATTTATTTTTAATTTATTTTTAATTTTTTATATTCCTATACACTAGAATATTTAATTAAAAATTATAAGAACATTCCACCTATAAATCCACCAATTATCAATAAAATATTATAGTGTAAGAATGTAGGAACACATGTATCCATGATGTGATCATGTTGTCCATCTGCTGCAAGCCCAGATGTTGGACCTAATGTAGAGTCTGATGCTGGTGATCCTGCATCTCCTAATGCTGCTGCTGCTGCAAGTATTACTACTGCACCTGGAACTGAAATTCCTAATTTTATACATAAAGGTATATAGATAGCTGCTACAACTGGTATAGTTCCAAATGAAGTTCCTATTCCCATAGTTATTAAAAGTCCAACTAATAACATTATAGTTATACCTATTGGTTTACTTCCACCTATCATTCCATGAATATTATTAATTAATTGATCAACTGCTCCAGTTTCTCTGATAACTTTTCCATATCCTGCTGCAACTAGCATAATGAAAGCTATAAGTCCCATTATTCCAACTCCACCAGAAATGAAATCATCAATTTCTTTCCATTTGATTATTCTAAATGCAAACATCATACCTAAAGCTGCAACTGCTCCTAAAGGTAGAGAACCTGTTGTTAATTGAATAATAAATGCTAAGGCTGCTGCAACAAGAGTCAACCAATGTTTAGCTTCCATTTTTTCAGAAACTACTTCTTCCATTCCTTTTAAAGGTAAATCTTTATATTCTCTATTTTTTCTATAAGAGAAGAATACTGCTATTAAAAGTCCTACAAGCATTGATAAACCTAAGAACCAAGTTGATTTCCATACATCCATTTTTGCTATTTCCATACCATTTCTTGACATTTCATCAGCTAATATTCCGTGGAATATCAATCCAAATCCAACTGGTAAAGCTATATATGGAGCTTTTAAACCAAATGTTAAGGCACAAGCCATTCCTCTTCTATCTAATTTTAATTCATTCATTAATTTCAATAAAGGTGGAATTAAAATTGGTATAAAAGCTATATGTACAGGAATTAAATTTTGTGAGAAACAAGCTAAACCAGCTATTAAAAGTAATAATACTGATTTTTTCCCATTAACAACTGAAGCAATTTTTCTAGAAATTATAGATGCTACTCCTGTTGAGTTAATAGCAACTGCTAAAGTTCCTAATAAAACATAAGAAAGTGCTGTTTCTGCATTTCCTCCCATTCCACCAATAAGAGTTCCCATAAGATCTCCTAGTGGCATTCCTGCCATAAGACCTGCAACAATTGCAGAAATCATAAGTGCTAATAGTACATTTAATTTTAATAAACATAGTACTATCATAACAATAACTGACATAACTACTGGATTTAATAAAATCATTTTTTACCTCCTGAATTTTATTTTTTATTTTTTAGAAAATCTGTAAGTTGTGTATAGAACTCACTATTTTCTTTAAATAACTCTGTTGTGTCTCCTAATATTATAATTTCTTTCATAACATCACCTTGTTCTATTTTATCCACCACTTCTTGATCCTCACTAGATACTACTTCTCCAAAAATAGTATGTTTATAGTTCAACCAATCAGTAGGAATATGCGTTATAAAAAACTGAGAACCATTTGTATTTGGACCTGCATTTGCCATAGCAAGAAGTCCTTTTTTATCAAAAACTACTCCTTCTTTAAATTCATCTCCAAATTGATAGCCAGGACCACCTGAACCTGTTCCTGTAGGGTCTCCACCTTGTATCATAAAATCCTTAATTACTCTGTGAAATGTCAAGCCATTATAATAACCATCTTTCGCTAGAGTAACAAAATTTATAACAGTTACTGGAGCTACCTCTGGAAATAAATTTAACTTTATCTCCCCCTTATCTGTTTTTATTGTAGCTTGTAAGCTCATCCTTCCTCCTTTCTTTAGTTATTTTTTATATTAAAAAAATTTTCATACACTTTCAAAAGTTCTTCTTCTTCCAAAATTCCATAGATTTCAAAATTCCACTTATTTTTAAGTTTTTTTTCTGTTTCTTCTATTTCTAATTGATAGATTTCAAACTGTTTTACAAGTGTTTGATATTTTTTTCTAACTGGATTTAGTTTTTCCAAAACTTTAATTTGTTCTTTTTCTTGGATTGAATTAGATAAGTCTAAATTTAATTTTTCTTCTTCATCCAAAACTTTATTTATTTTTTCTAAATAATTAGCATTTATTTTTTTATACTCTTTTAATCTATATTTTAAGAATTTTTTTACAACTTCTGCCCCAGATTTTCCACTTAATTTTTTTCTAAGTTCTATCTGTTCTAACAAAAATTTTTCTTCTAACTTATTATCTTTAGCAATATTTTTCAAAAATTTTTCAATATTTTCTATCTTATCTTTTTCTTCTTCTAAAATATTTTTTAAATTTTCAAAATCAGAAAAATTATAAATTTTTTCATAAATAGGAACTACTTCATTATCAAGTTTTTCAACTCCTGATAAGTCTCCTTTTTTCCCTAAAATTGTTCTTGTGTTATATGCTTTCAAAAGTTGTTGTAATGCTATTTCTCTACCATAGTCTGATATTTTTTTAATTTTTTCTTCCACTACTGTATCCATTTCTTCCTGCTCCATAATATTGATAAAAATAACATTTTAATCCACCATTATATAATTTTCTATTCTTTGAAGATTTAAGTTTAAAAACTTTTTCAAAATTTTCATAAGAAGTTATTATATAATAAGACCATTTTGCTAATTTCTTTCTACACATTTCCCCCAGTTCTCTATATAGTTCTTCCACTTCTCTATTCTCACTTATATTTTCTTCTTTATCTATTTTATCAAAAGAAGAATTCATAAGTCTTTCTCCATAAGGCGGATTTGTTATCATTAAACCGTATTTTGCTATATGCTCGATATCTTTGAAATCTTTATTTTCAAAAATTATACAATCTTCTACTCCACAAATTTCTGCATTTTCTTTTGCTATTTCTATTACTTCCTCATCTATATCAGAGGCGTATATCTTAATTTCTTTATCTTCTAGCTCACTTGAAAAAGCTTCATCTCTAATATCAGTCCATAAATTTTCTGGAATTACCTTCCATTTTTCTGAGGCAAAAGTTCTATTAGCACCTGCCGCAATATTTTTTCCTATCATTGCCGCTTCTATTGCTATAGTTCCTGTCCCACACATTGGGTCAAGTAAGACTTCTTCTGCTCTCCATCTCGATAATTTTACTAAAGCCGCTGCCATAGTTTCTTTTATTGGTGCCGCTTTTTGATTTTTTCTATAGCCTCTTTTATGTAAACCCTCTCCACTTGTATCTAGCATAACTATAAAGTTATTATTATGACACTGAATTTTTATTGCAAACAATGCTCCACTTTCTAAAAACAATTCTTTTTTATAAGTTTCTTTTAATTTTTCTACTATGGCTTTTTTAGATATTTTTTGAATATCCGACTTTGAATATAGCTTTGATTTTACTGAACTAACCCAAGAAATTGGAAAGACTCCATCTTCCTCTATAAAATCTTGCCAATTTATTTTTTTTATATTTTGAAATAATTCCTCGTAAGTTAATGCTTTAAACTCTCTCATTTTGATAAAAACTCTATCGGCACATCTAAGATGTATATTAGCTTTAACTACATCTTCAAAATCTCCATCAAATTCAACTCTACCATTAAAGGCCTCTATATTTTTAAAATCTAAATCTAAGCATTCATTTTTTACAACACTTTCAAGCCCCATAGTAGCCGATGCTATCAATCTCATTTTTCTCCTACTCTCTTTAATTTATCTATCTCAACTCTCTCAACTTTTTATCTTTTTCTTTTCTATATTTTAATAAATCTCTATAAAACATTTTAATCACACACATTAAAGGAACTCCTAAAAACATTCCCAATATTCCAAATAATCCTCCAAAAATTATCATTGAAATAAATACCCAAAATGCACTTAGTCCAACTTTTTCTCCAATTATTTTAGGACCTAATACAAAACCATCTATAAGTTGTGATATAAATATTGCTAGCCCTAAATAAAGTATCTTATAAGGACTTACTATAACTATCAATAATCCTGCTACTATACTGCCAACTATTGAACCCACATAAGGAATCATATTTCCAAGTCCTAATAAAACTCCACTAAGCAATGCATAAGGTGTTTTTGTTACAAATAAAACTAAAAATACTGCCAAACCAACCACAAATGAAACCATAAGTTTTCCTGAAATATAATTTAAAAATATTTCTCTTGTCATATTTAATTTTTCTAATACATAATCCATTTTTGTTTCCCCAAATATTATCTTTATAATATTTTTTTCTATTTCTATATATCTTTCTTTATCTAGTAAAATTAGTATTGCTAACATTAAACCAAAACTAAATTTTGCTATTCCTGCTGTCCATAGTGCTATATTTTTAAATAACGATACCAATATCTCTTGAATATTTGAAAAATTATTTTTTACTCCTGTCATAATCGTTTTATAAAATTCTTCTTCATTTATTAAAGTTATATTTTTTTCTTTTAAAATTTCAAATATTTTTTCAGCAAACACTCTTACTTTTTCTAAAATATATGGATATAAGTTATTTAACTCTTTCACTGTTAAAATAATTTGTGGTACTACCATAAGCACAAAGGCTACAACTATTAAAACAACTAAAACTAATGCTATTATTACCGAAAATATTTTATTTTTCTTTAATTTTTTATCAAAATAATTGACTACTGGCTCAAGTAAAATAGCAATTAGTACTGCCCAAATTAAAGGAACAAAGTAAGATGTCCATCTTGACATTATCAAAGTAAAACTTTCTGAATTTTGAAAATATGTTTGAATTACAACAAACAAAACCATATATATCAAAATTTTTATAAATCCTTTTTTTCCCATTTTTATTTTCTCTTTCTTAATTTATTTTATAATAAAATCTAAATCTTTATTTTCTCCAACTATTTTTAAGACTAATCTGTCTGGAATACCTATTGCCATTTCACCAGCATTTCCTATAAAACCCTGTTTCACAGCTATTTTTCTAGGTGAGTTTGATGTCAAAACTCGAACTTTATTATCTTTAAATTCTATATTACAACCACCTATAACAGTATCTACAAAAATAACTTTTCTTTCTTTTTGTAAAGGATAAATATATTTTAATACCCCATCAACCCATATTTCAGCCTTTGATGCTTTAAAATCTTTAAAACTATCTATCTTAAAATATAAGCCCAAAAATATTATTATTAAAAGTAAATAAATAAGTAAATCTCCTATTCTAAAATATTTATTTTTTACTTGCAAATTTTTCTCCCATATATATTCTAGTTTCTAATTGTTTTTTAGTATTTTCTAAGATATCTTTATCTATTTTCACTTTATCTTTTTCAAATACTAATATACAAGTAGAGCCTCCAAATAAGAAATACCCTTTTTCATCGCCTTTTTTTACAAAACTATTTTCTTTAAAAGTTTGAACTATTCCACCAACCATAGTTGCACCAACTTCAGCCATCACTACATCTCCAAAGTTTTCTGTTGATATAATAGAATATTCTCTTTTATTTTCACAAAATATTCTAAAATTTCTTTTTATTGCATGAGTTGAAACCGAGCAATAATCTCCTCTAATTTTATTATTCACACCAACTTTTCCATCTACTGGAAAATGAAATCTATGATAGTCAGTGAGCCGATACTTGCAAAAATTTCAAGAGAATTAAAAGTTGGAAATTATTTGCTGTTAAGTAAAGGTGAAGAAATGACTGGCGGACGAGATAGAGATTCTATTTTAGGAGATGCCTTTGAAGCAATTTTAGGAGCAA
>JAGYHM010000016.1 GCA_018457305.1 Fusobacterium sp.
CGCGACACAATATAGTTTAATAAGAGATAAGAATGAATATGAACAATATTCCTAAAGAAATTATAGTTTGACTTTTGGCTCGCCCGCTTTGCTGCTCGCTAGTTTGCGACGGCGTGCCGTCGCCTCACACTTAAAAAGATATTAAATTTTATAAAAATAATTTTTGGGGGTTTGGGGGCGAAGCCCCCATGAGAGAGGCGAGCAGTCCGAAGGACGCGGGTCGCCTTTTTTTATTAAATTATTTTTTTTTAAAATTAAAAACAAAAAACTAAATACGTCACAAACAACATTATTTTGATGGGTTGACAAAATTCGGGGGGGGGGTGGTAAAATATTATAAATAGAAATAAATAAAAAAATATTATATTAAAGAATAAGGAGCAAAAATTAAATGGAAAAAATAACTGTGGGAATAATATTTTTTATAGGAATAATATCTCTTATTAGTTCCATTTTAGATTTAGATTGGGTATTTCAAGGAAAAATTATATTTTTTATTGAGATATTTGGGAGAGAAATAACTAGGTGGATTATGATAATACTTTCATTGGCTATAATAATATTATCTGTTTTATTCTTTTTAGATATAATTAAAATATCATAAACTTATTTAGATATAAATTGGAGGTTTCAATGAGCAGATTTAAAAAAATAATATCAAATGTTAAAAGTGTAAAACCTGAACATGAAAAAATTTTTAAAAATAAATCTGAAACAGAAACTATCAAATGTAAAAATTGTGGGGCTCCAAGAAATACAAATACTAATTTAACTATATGTGATTATTGTGGTTTTAAATTTATGGATATAGATGCTGAAATTAGGGAGGATAAATGATAGAAAAATGGAATAAATTTTTAAATAAAATAGAAAATAGATTTTATTCTTCTGTAAGTGATGCAAAAGAAACTTGTTTAGAATTATTGGAAGAAAATCATTATAACTATAATGAAACTATGAGGGCATATACAGGAATGAAAGCTCAGATAGAGGGACTAATAAAAAAAATTGATACTACTTGGGATGAAAAAGTAGTTGATAAATTAAAAGAAAAAAAATTAGATTGGGTAGATTTATTAGAAAAGAAAAATAAATTAACCGAAAAATTATGGGAATATCTTAGAGAAGAGAGTATAAAAATTGAGGGGGAAATATCTTTAAAATATTATGATAAAGTCATAAGACTTATGGATGAAGATTTTTTATGTACTCAATGTTCTGCTAAACTTGAAATAATAAAAAATTTATATAGAGCACAATACATAACTTGTGAATATTGTAATAGAGTAAATACATTTACTCCATCAACAAAAGTAGGACAATTAAATTATGGAATAATTGAAAATATATTAAATTTAGAATATTTTAAAGAGAAAAAAGAGTTAGAAGATTTGTGTATAAACTTAAAAGAAAAAGCTCAAGAAAACAAATTAACTTCAGATGAATGGAAAAATTATAAAGAGAAATATATAGAATTTTTTAAAAAATATTTTAAAGAAAGAATAAAGTTAAATATTATTTATAAAGAAAGATATGAAGATGATATAGAAAGAAAAGTGGAAGAATTAGAAACTGAAGAAAAATATATTAAACTTTGTTAATATAAAAAAATAGGAGGTAGGTATTATGGAAATAAATGGAATTAGTTTTGAGGATTGGGCAGCTGCAGCTGCAAATATTGCTTACGGGACACCTTTTGAAAAAATATTAGAAATATTAGGTATAGAAGAAGCAGTATGGGAAGATACAAATAAAAAATGGGGAGAAAAGTTAGGAGATTTAATGGCAAGTGATATGCAAGTAGCTACTAAATATGCAGAAATTTTCTCTAATCCAAAAGTTGGAAAATTTGCTGAAGCAGATACAGGAACAGCAAGCATGGAAGACACATTAAAAATAGCTCCTGATTATGATACATATATGAAAATATTTATGCATCAATCAAAAGCTGCTGAGGTTGGATTAGATCCAGGAGAAATTTTAGCAGAATATGGATTAAATATTGGACAATGGGGACAGTTAAATTCTCATTGGTCTGAATGGGTAAGAGTAAATATCAATGAAAATGAAGATCCAGAAGCCATGGCTCAATTAGAAGCCAATAATAAGTGGGAAGAATATTTTGACAAATACTATGCAGACTATGAAGAGGATTTAGCAGATGATATAGATTTTGATGATGAATAAAATATAAGGAGTTGTATGTTTAATGAATTTCGTAGTGTGATAGAATGGAAAAATCCGAATGAAAAAGAAATTTTTATTAAATTTAAAAATGAGAATGGAGAAATAAAAAATACTTCTAAGTTAATATTACAAGTAGGACAAGGAGCTATTTTAACTTATGAGGGAAAAATTGAAGAAGTATTATTAGAAGAGGGAATTTATGATTTAAAAACTTCTAACATACCTTTCATCACAAAATTAAAAAAATTTTTAGAATTAAGGAATAGAAGTGAACATATATTAGGAATATGGTTTTTTAGGAAAGCTGATATAGTTAATATGCGTTGGGGTACAGCAGTTCCAATTGCATATAATGATCCTTTTTATACTTTTCCTATTTTACTTTCAGCATTTGGAAATTATAGTATAAAAATAACAAAACCAGTAGAATTTTTTACAAATATTGTTGCAGGTAAAAATTTAATTACAAGTTTTGAAGTAAAAGAAATATTTTTATCAAGAATTACTCAGCCTATAACAGATTATTTAGCAAATGCAAAATTTTCTTATGTAGATATAGACAGTAATTTAAATAACATTGCAACTAATCTAAAAGAAAAAAGTAGAGAAATTTTTGAAGGTTTAGGCTTTGAACTTTTAGATTTTCGTATTGAGGGAACACAATTTGACAAAGAGACTTTAGATAGAATAAACGAGGTATCAGAAGTTCAAGCAGATGTAAAATCTTCAAGCATAGCTGGAATTGATTATGTAGAGATGCAAAAATTAAAAGCATTGAAAGATGCTGCTAAAAATCAAGGGAGTATTGGAGTTCTTACAGGAGTTAATTTAATACAAAATACAAATGCAGAAATTAAAGAAAATAAAAAAGATATAAAATCTAAATTACTAAAATTAAAAGAATTATTAGATTTAGATTTAATAAGTAAAGAAGAATTTGATGAAAAAAAGAAAAAATTATTAGAAGAATTTTAAAATATATATAAATTAAAGAAAGATATTGAAAATTATTTCAATATCTTTTTTATGTATAAGAAAATTACAAAAAAATTTCTAACTTATTTTATCAAAAAATAGGTTGCTTTTAAGAAAAATAATTAGTAAAATATTTTTGTAGAAAGAAATAATAATTTAATTTTGAGAAACGATAAAATTTTTTTTTAAATTGAAAGGAGATTATTATGGCTTGTACTACTATTCTTGTGGGGAAAAATGCTAGTTATGATGGTTCAACTCTTGTAGCAAGAGATGTTGATTCTGGTTCTACGTCTTTTAATCCACAAAAATTTATTGTTGTTCAACCAAGTGAGCAACCAAAAGTTTATAAATCAGTTATATCAAAAGTAGAAATTCCTTTACCAGAAAATCCAATGCGTTATACTATGACACCTAACGCAATAGATACAAGAGGAATTTGGGGTTCTTGTGGAGTAAATATTTTAAATGTTTCTATGTCAGCAACAGAAACTATTACATCTAATACAAGAGTTCAAGCAGCTGACCCATTAGTTCCAGGTGGAATTGGAGAAGAGGATATGGTGACAATTTTATTACCGTATATAAAATCTGCTCGTGATGGAGTTAAACTTTTAGCAAAATATTTAGAAGAATATGGAACTTATGAAATGAATGCAATTGCATTTCAAGATGAAAATGAAATTTGGTGGTTAGAAACTATTGGAGGACATCACTGGATAGCAAAAAGAGTTCCAGATGATGAGTATGTTATAGCAGCAAATCAATTTGGAATAGATTATTTTGATTTGACTGACGCTTTTGGGGAACAAAAAGAACATATGTGTTCAGCAGATTTAAGAGAATTTATAGAAAAATATCATTTAGATTTATCTTTAAATTTTGAAAATGATTCAGCAGAAGAAAATCAAAAAATGTTTAATGCAAGATTAGCTTTCGGGAGTCATACAGATGCAGACCACACTTATAATACACCTCGTACTTGGGTATTACAAAGATATTTTAATGCTAATTCAAATTATTGGGACGGAGCAGAAGCAGATTACAGACCTGATTCTGATGACATTCCTTGGTCGAGAATATCAGAAAAGAAAATTACAATAGAAGATATTAAATATGCACTATCTAATCATTATCAAGGAACTCCTTATGACCCTTACGGAAAATATGGAGATAATTCTTATAGAGGAATGTTTAGACCAATAGCGGTAAATAGAAATAGTTTCTTGGGACTTGTTCAAATAAGACCTTATATGCCAGATGCAATTAAGGCTGTTGAATGGCTTGCATTTAGTTCAAATGTATTTAATGCAATGTTGCCTTTCTATGTAAATATAGATAAGACTCCAGAGTATTTTGCAAATACAACTGCAAGAGTAACAACAGATAATTTCTATTGGACAAATCGTTTAATTGCTGCAATGTCAGATGCACATTACAGAGAAACTTCAAATCTAATTGAACAATATCAAATAAAATTAGAAGCAAAATGTGGAACAATTATAAATAAATTTGATGAAAAAATGAAAAATTTATCTTACGAAGAAGCAAGAGAAATTTGTGAAGAAGCGAACGAAGAAATTTCAAGAGAAGCGAGAAAAGAAACAGAAAATTTACTAGATAAAGTTTTATACACTGTTAGTTTAAAAATGAAAAATTCTTTTGCTCGTTCAGATGCTTAAAAAAAATTTTAGGAGGAGATTTTAATCTTCTCCTATTTTTATATTCAAGGAAATTATAATCTGACTTTTGGGCTCGCTACGACCTTAACGGTCTGCTCGCCCTTTTTGGTGTTGGGGCTATCGCCCCAACACCCCAATATAAAAAATAATTTGGAGATTTATCTAAATAGGTTATTGTAAAAAAAAATTTGGGGGTTTGTGGCGTAGCCTCAAGCCTCGCAGAGAAGGGAGACAGTGAGCAGAGCGAACGCTGTCTCCCCTTTTGGTAAAAATTATTATTGAAAATTTTAATTTTTTGTGATAATATATAAAAAACATAATAATTATTTTTAATAATTTTTATTCAGGAGAAAATTAAAGATGATAGATTTTAATAAAATAAATAAAATGATAGACTTAATAGAAAGTAATGAAATTTTAGAAGACTGTTCATTCAATGAATTTGCAATAGAATTTTATACAGAAGTGAAACTAATACCTCTATCAAAATATTTAAGAACAAACAATAGAATAAAGAAACTTCCTAAAATTATGAATATGAGAAAGGCAGGAGAACTTTTAAGTTTCACTGAAACTGATGATGAGACTTTGGCTTTTTTAAAAAGAAAAGGCCATTCACAGATACCACAATTAGATTTTAGGACAATAATGCTACTCAGAAAGATAGACCCGATTGATAACTGGAAAAAAATTCTGACTTTATTTAATGGAGAAAAATCGGTTGAAGAAATAAATTTATCAACAAGACCTATTTTATTTCCACAAGAAATAGAAAAATTAGAAAATTTTATAAAAGATGAATTAAAAATAAAAGATGAAGAATTTGAAAAATTTATGAAATTGTATACTAAGGCTATTAAAAATAAAGAAATTTTAAAAGCTATAAAAAAATTGAGTAGGTAGATAAGATGAAAATAAAAAATAAAAAAATGATTTTAATTGACGAGAGTACTTTTAATGAAGTAATAGATAAATTTTTAAAAAATCCTAATAAATATATTGCAATAATTAGAATAAGAGATAATAGTTTTGACATAGATTATTCACTTATAAAATATTTAAAAGAAAAATTAAATAAAGAAATTTTGGGAAATGTTATTGCAATAACTGATAAAGAATATATGGCAAATGATTTAGATATAGAGGCAGTTTTATATACTAAAAATTTGAAAAAATTTGATATAGAGCATTTTGTAGAAGCTTTTACTAAATTTAGATCTTATTTTTTAAATTTAAAAAATTTTTTGGAAGATACTTCAAGTGCCTTCACATATACGTTAGATTATTATAATTATACAAATCCATGGTTTTTTTCTATAAATAATTATGGAGTTCTTTTGATAAATGATTTTAATTATCATAAGATTTTAAATAATTATCATAAGATAACAGCAAGGACTTCTGATATTATTTTAATAGCTTTGGAAAACAAAGAAGAAGATGTTAGGAATAAAAAGTTACTTAGAATTTTATGTGCAGACTCACTTATAACTTTTGGTGTTACAAATAAAAATTCTGTAAAATTTTATAACTATTTAGATTTGATTTTGTATTCTAAAGGAAAAGATTATTTTGAAAATTCTTTAAACTATGTAAAATCTTTTATAAAGAAAAATAAATTTACAGAGATGAGAGATTTTTTTGATATAGAGGAAAAATCTTTTGAGGTAGATTTGTTTTTTGAAAATGAAGCAATAAAAAAACCAAAAAAATATGAAATGATTTTATCAGAAAAAAAATCTTACTCAAAGAAAAATTATGTGATTTCAAATGCTTTTAAAGAAAATAAATCTAAAAGTGAATATTTTATAATAAAGAAAATATATTAGTACATGGGGGGCAAAGGCTCCCACTTTTTTTTGAAAAATTAAAAGCAATAAAAAAGTAAATATGTTAAAATATAAGAAAAAATTTTGGAGGAAAATATGTATTCAAAAAAAGATTTAATAAAATTTTCTATTTTAAATACATATAGCAAAGAGATAAATTATAATTTTCTTTATGAGCTTTTTAAAATTTCTAATGAAAAAGAAATTAATATTTTTAAAAATTATGAGAATAATTTTGAAAGTTTAAAAGAATTTTTAGAGAAGAAAAAATTAGAAAAATTTTTAGAAATATTTGATAAAGATTTAATAAAGAAATTAAAAACAGAAACAGATGAGATTTTAGAAATTTGCAAAGAAAATAATATAAAAATTTTATCTTATAATGAGAAAAAATATTTTGAAAAATTAAAAAAAATAAAAAATCCACCCTTTGTAATTTATTATAAAGGGAAATTACCGACTGAAAAAAAATTAGAAAAGGCAGTTGCTTTGGTCGGTAAAAGAAAAATATCTTCTGTGGGAGAAAATTTCACAAGAGAAATGGGAAGATATTTAAAAGAAAATAAAATTTTTAATGTGAGTGGACTTGCTTTAGGAACAGATAAAATAGGGCACATAGAAACTTTATCTTTTACTGGTGCAGTTTTGGGGCAAGGTTTAGCAAGAGAAATTTATCCGAGAGAAAATAAAAAATTAGCAGAAAAAATTTTAGAAAATAATGGTTTTTTATTGTCGGAGCTTCCACTACTGGAAAATATATCAGCTTTAAATTTAATTAGAAGAAATAGATTGCAGTCTGCTTTGGCAGAGAGAATTATTATTGCTGAAACGGGAATAAAAGGTGGGACTGTGCATACTTTTAAATTTGCAAGAGAACAGAAAAAAGAAATTTATATTGCAGAACATAATAAAGATTTTATAGAAAAATATAGAAAAGATTTAATTGTTATAAAAGATTTTAGAGATTTTGAAGAAAAAATTAAAAAAATAAAGAAGCAGAGTAAAATAAAGTTTTAATCCTTACTTTTTCAAAAGACGAAAAAGTAACAAAAAGTCTTTTACGCCGCAAAATTTCTTTAACCATAAAAATTCTAATTCGTTAAGAAAAACTTGCCAACTCGCTACGCTCAAACATGCAAGATTTTTCTAAAACTCATTACAAATTTTTATTGAGAAATTTTAAAGGCGTATATAAAAAATAATGAAGGAAAAATTATGGATAATATAAAAATTAAAAAAACTGATGAGAAACTTGAAATAAAAAAAGGGGTATTGGATAGAAAGTGGGCAATTTTATTTGCAGAGATAAATGCTATTTTATTTGTTGTTTATGCAATATTGTCTAATATGGAATTAAATTCTGGAACAATTTTAATACTTTACATTTTATTTATTGAGTTTATAATTTATTTTACTATAATTTTTATAGCTTTTAGCAGTATGAATTTTTATCAAAATTTCTATTTGGAAAAAATAAGTGTAGATTTTCAATCTCAAAAGTTATTTCTCAAAAGTATAAAGTTAAATATAACTTTATCTTTGGAAGAACTTGAAGAAATTAAAGTTTATTTACCACAAAATATTTCTTATCTTCGTGGAAAATTTCAAGAGTGGTGTACTCTAACTTTTATAACAAAAAAAGGTGAAAAATATCCTTGGGGATTTAGACTATCTGAAGAAAAAGGAAATGAACTAAAACAAGAAATAGAAAAACTAATAAAAGAAAATAAATAAGGAGAAAGTATAATGAAAATAATGGATATTGTTTTATTTACACTGGAATATAAAACTTTATTTTTGAGTATATATTTTGTAATTGTGATTTTACAAATATTTCTTCTTTTGAAAAAAGCAACTTTACAAAGGACTATAGTATTTATTTTACATAAAATAATTGTATTTTATGCAATAGGATTTTTATTATTGTATTTAAAAAATTTAGATGGATTTTTTATTTATCTATTTGGAGTTGTTATTTTAGGTTTTTCTATGAGAATAACGGAAAAAATATTAAAGGGAAGTCCTATTTCAATAATTGATTTTTTGTTAATAGGAGATATTAATTTAACTTTATTTTTTGTGATTATATTATTTGGTGTTATTAAAGGAATTTCATAAAAAATCTAAAAAGATAAAAAAGTAGAGTAAAATAATTTAAAAAAAAATTATAAAATTTGGAGAAAATGATGGAAATAAAAATAAAGGAAACTGAAAATTTAATAGAAATTGAAAAAATTTATAATCAAGAACTTACAATTGCAAAAATAATTGGTGTATCAGCAGTTATATTTTTGATATGTATATTTTATTTGAAAATGCCTTATTGGTATATTATTACTCCATTATTTTTTCCATTTTTATTTGCTATTTATAGAGTTGTAGAATTGAAATTTCTTTGTGAGTATCTTTATATTGATAATAGAAAATTAGTTTATATGGCGGGATATACCAGAAAAAAAGAAAAGATGAGAAAAAGAGAATATAAGATTGATGATTTAATAACTTTTTTTCCGAGAAGATATGAAAGAGATTTGTTTTCTTATCCTGATATGGATATAGGATTTAGAATAGATAAGACAAGTCCTAAGTTTAGAATACATTTTCATTTTAAAGGAAAGAACGACTATGAAGCTTTTGGGCTTTTTCTCAATATAGAAAAGGCAGAAGAAATAGCTAAAAGAATAAAGTTATTTTTAGAAAAAAACGGAAGAAAAATAACTATGAATCCCGAATTTATACCTTTTATTATAAAGAAAGAGATAGGGGAAAATTTATACACAAATTTTTAAATTTATATAAAGATAAATAAAATTTCAAAGGAAAAATATGAAAGAAGAAGCAAAAAAAATATTAAAAGAATATTATGGTTATAGTAATTTTAGAAGCGGACAAGAAAAAATAATATCTGCAATTTTAGATAGAAAAAATGTCTTGGGAATAATGACAACGGGGGCAGGGAAATCAATTTGTTATCAGATACCTGCTCTTATTTTTGGTGGCTTAACTTTGGTTGTATCTCCTTTAATATCTTTGATGAAAGACCAAGTCGACGCACTTAAAACAATTGGAATAAAGGCGACATATCTAAATTCATTTTTAGACAAAGAAGATATGAATAAAATTTTGTTGCAGATTATAAAAAGAGAAATAAAAATTTTATATATTTCTCCCGAAAGATTAGAAAATAGATTTTTTGTGAATTTTATTTTGAATAATAATATTGATATTTCTATGGTGGTGGTTGATGAGGCACATTGTGTTTCCCAGTGGGGAGAAAATTTTAGAAAAAGTTATTTACAAATAGCAAAATTTATAAAAAAAATTGATAGAAAAAATAATATTTTAACCTTGGCTTTCACTGCAACTGCAACACCACAAATTCAAAATGATATTATAAATAAATTGGAAATAAAAAATCCATATATTCACAAAGATTATTTTGATAGAGAAAATTTATATTTTAAGGTTATACAAACTTTAATGCCAGATGAAGATGATTTATTTCAGCCAGATAAAGTTATCATAAAAGATTATCTTTCAAAAAAAGTTGGAAAATCTGGAATAATTTATTGTTCAACAAGAAAAAATGTGGAAGATATTTATAATTTTGTAAAAAATTCTTTGAAAAAAAATGCAGTGAAATATCATGGTGGACTTTCAAAAGAGGAAAGAGAAAAAAATCAACAGGATTTCTTAAATGATGAAGCAAATATTATGGTGGCAACAAATGCCTTTGGTATGGGAATAAATAAGTCTAATATTAGATTTGTAATTCATGCAAATATTCCTGCCGACATTGAAAGTTATTATCAAGAGGCAGGTCGTGCTGGACGGGACGGAGTAGAGGCAGAGGCACTTTTAATTTATAACGAAAAAGATATAGGCATACAGAAATTTTTAATTGATAAAGAAGATAAAGATGAAAATTATAAGAACAAAAAATTAAGAAAACTAAAAAAAATGATAGAGTATGCAGAATTAGAAGAAAATTGTTATAGGGAATTTATCTTAAAATATTTTGGTGAAAAAATGATAAGGGATTACTGTGGCTATTGTGAAAACTGCAAAAAAGAAAAAAATATTAAAGATTACTCTATTGAAACAAAAAAAATTATTTCTTGTGTGGGACGAGGAAAGGAAAGTCTGGGAATTTCAACCTTGTGTAATGTTCTTATGGGTAGGGCAGACAGCAAGATGAAAAATAAAAAATTAGATGAACTTTCAACTTTTGGAATTATGAGTGAGATAGAAATTGAATGGTTAGAAAATTTTATTAACTATATGATTTCAGAAAAATATCTCATACAGACTGCAGGGAGTTTTCCAGTTATAAAACTTGGAGAGAAATACAAGGATATTTTAAACGATAAAATTAAAGTTATTAGAAAAGAAAATGAGAAAGTTATTTTTGATTATTATGAAAATAACTTATTTAAAAAATTAAATATGTTAAGGAAAGAAATTGCAAAGGCAGAGGGTATAGCACCTTATATTATTTTCTCAGATTTGACTTTGATTGAAATGGCAGAAAAAATTCCTAAAAATCGTTGGGAAATGTTAAAAATAAAAGGTGTTGGAAATCAGAAATTTAAAAATTATGGGGAGAAATTTTTGAATTTAATTTTGGCTTATGATAAGGGGGAAGAAATATGAAAAATATAAAAAATTATAAAGTATTTTTAAAAATATTTTTACTTATTTTTGTATTGAGTTTTACGGCTTGTAAAGAAGAAACAAAAAATAAAGTAGAAAAAGAAAATCAAAAAATTGAAAAAGTGGAAGAAGTGGAAGAAGTAAAGCTAGAAGTAAATCAAAATTTTCATTCAAAAAATGAGCAAGAATTATATATAAATACTGTTGCCTTTAATAATAATGCTCATATTGTGGCAGTTTTTTCAAAAGAATTAGATAAAAATCAAAATTTTAGAGAAAAAATAGCACTTAATCCAGAAGTTGAAAATTTAAAAATAGAGACTTATGGAAATAAAATTATTTTAAAAGGAAATTTTGAAAAAGAAAGAGAATATTTTTTAACTTTTGATAAAAATATTTTAGATATTAATGAGAAAAGTTTAAATGATTCTTATAATTTTTCAAATCTTTATGTGAAGAAAAAAGAGCCAAATTTAAGTTTTTCTAGTGAGGCCTCTATACTTCCTAGTTTAAATAATAAAAGAATAAATTTCACTTCAACAAATATAAAAAAAGTTAAGCTAGAAGTAATTAAAGTTTATATGAATAATATTACAGATTTCTTAAAAGTTTCAAGTAATAATTTTGGAAATACTACGGAAGAATATAAAGAAAATTTGGGAGATATTATTTTTAGTAAAGAATATAATTTAGAAATGAAAGCAGATGAGCTAATAAAAAATAGTATAGACTTGAGTTCTGTAATAGATAAAAAAGGAATATATCATATAAAACTTTATGTTGATGATGAAAAAAATATTGATTATGATGAAGAAAAATATGGATATATAAATTTTTATGAATGGTTTGACGGAAAAAGAATTTATGCAAAGGCAGAAAAAAATATTATACTTTCTGATTTGGGAGTGCTGGCTTCTTCTAATGAAAATAAATTAAATTTACAGACTATAAATATAAATAATCTTGAAAAAATGGAAAATACAAAATTAGAATTTATAAACAAAAAAAATCAATTGATTGAAGAGGGTCAGACAAATTCTAATGGAGAATATAAATCAAAATCTAATTTAGATGATATCTATTATGTGCTTGCTAAAAAGAATGAAGAATTTAATATTTTATATTTGAATAAAAGTTTAATAAATTATTCTGATTTTGATATTGGAGGTTTAACAGAAACTTCTGATTTTAGAATATTTACATATACAGATAAAGGCTATTATAGACCCGGAGATGAAATTTTTATTTCACTTATAGCAAGAAATAAAAATAAAAATATAGAAGAAACTCACCCCTTCACTTATACTTTTACCTCACCAAATGGAGTGGATAAAATAAAAGAAGCAACAGTTAAAAATTCTAAAAATGGTTTTTATACTTTTAAAATAAATTCTGATATAAATGATGAAACTGGTGCTTGGAATTTAAAAATTAAATTTGGAGATAAAGAAATAAATAAAAATATTTTTATTGATGCAGAAGCACCAAACAGAATTGCAATAGATATTGAAGATAAAATTTACACAAAAGAAAATTTAGATGAAGAGCAAAATATAGCAGTAGATGTTTTTGCTAAATATTTAACTGGAGCAAAGGCAAGTGGAAATAAAACTTCATATTCTGTAAGTGCTTATAGAAAAAATATTAAATCAAAAAAATATAAAAATTATGTATTTAATAATCCAACGGCAGAATTTTCTTTTAGAAGTTTAAATTTGAATGGAAACTTAAATGAAGAGGGAAAAGAAAATATAAAAATAAGTATTCCGAAACATTTACAAAAATTTTCTTTTGATATTTTTATCTCGGCTAATGTTTTAGATACAAATGGAAGATACAGCACAGAAAATAAAAAAATAAGTTTTGAAAATTCTAATGATATTATAGGGCTAAAAAAGATTGAAAAAGATAATGGAAAAGTTTTAGTTAAATTTTTGGTGTTAAATCCAAAAACAGATAAGTTAGTTGAGGGCAAAAAAATAAAATATAGATTATTTAATCAAAAATATAATTGGTGGTACGACAGTTATAATAACAACGAAAATTATATAAAAAATTCATTGGATACAAGTATTATTGACGAGGGAACTTATGTAAGTTCTTCGGAAGAAAAACTTATTGAACTTTCAAATTTAGAAGAGGGAATAAATTTTTTAGAACTTGAAGACGAAGAGACAGGAATAAGTTCTGGAATTTTTATATATAATTTTTCTTATGGAGAAAAAGCAAAAAATGGAATGGAAAATCTAAATATTAGTTTAGATAAAGAAAAATATAATGTGGGAGATGTTGCAAAGGTTAAATTCAATGGAACGGCTGGAGCAAAGGCTTTAATTTCTATTGAAAAGAACGGAAAAATTTTAAAAGAGTATTGGAAAAATTTAGAGCAAAAAAATAACGAAGAACTTATTCAAATAGAAAAAGAATTTTCTCCAAATGCCTATGTGAATGTAAGTGTCTTCCAAAAATATAAAGACAAAGAAAATGATAGACCACTTAGACTTTACGGAACAGTTCCACTTATAGTTTACGATAAAGAAAAAGAACTTAACATTGAGATTGATTCTAAATCTGAAGTTGAGCCATTGAGTTCATATAAATTAAAAATTTCTAATAAAGAAAAGCAAAAAATGTATTTTCAATATTATCTGGTAGATGAGGGAGTTTTAAGAATTACAGATTATAAATTGCCAGAGCCATTAAAATTTTTCTATGGAAAAGAAGCAAAACTTGTAAAAAATTATGATAATTTCTCAAATATAATTGAAAAATACTCAAATGATAATGTTAGAAATTATTTAACAACAGGTGGAGGAGAATATGCAACACTTTCAGCACCTGCTTCATTAAAAAGAAAAGCACTGACTGGAAATATGGATTTACAAGGAAAGGCTAAAAGATTTAAAAATATTTCAATAGTGAGTGAAATTTTAGAAACAGATGAAAATGGTTTTGCAGAAGTTAATATTAAAATTCCTAATTATTTTGGTGCAATGAAAATTTTTGTTGTTGCTGTTGCAGATGATAAATTTGGAAGTACAGAAAAAGAATTAACTATAAAAGCTCCAGTAGTTGTTGAAGCATCTGCTCCAAGAGTAATAAAAGTTGGAGATAAATTCTCAATTCCGATTACACTTTTTCCGATAGAAGATAATTTAGGAAATGGAAAACTTAGTGTGAAATATGAGGGACAAGATTTTGTTAGAGATATTAAGTGGGGAGATAAAGAAAATCAAAAATTATTTTTTGAACTTTCAGCTCCTGAAAAAGTTGGAGAAACTAAAATAGAAATTTCTTATAAATCAGAAAAATATAATTTTAAAGATGAGATTAACTTAAATGTTGATAGCTCTTTCCCAGAGCAATATATCAGTGAAAATAAAATTTTAAAAGCAGGAGAAGAATTTAAAATAAATTCAGAAGATTTTAAAGATTTTATAAGTGGAAGCCTTAACGGACAATTAAGTTTATCTAGTTATAAAATTTTAGGTTTGAATAAAGTTATAGCTTCACTTTTAGATTACCCTTATATTTGCTTGGAACAGACAACTTCTAAGGCAAGAGCTATGCTTGCTATTTCTAAACTTTCAAATAATAAAAAAGAGTTGAACACAGCAAGAACAACATTAAATACAATAATTAAAAAATTATTTAATAATTATCAACTTCAAAACGGAGGTTTTACTTATTGGCCGGGAAATACTTATGTAAATAATAAATACAGCATAGGACTAATAGAATTTTTATTTGAAGCGAAGAAACAAGGTTATTATATTCCAGAGCAAATGTATAATTTATCTGTAAATTATTTGAAAAATCTTTTAAACAGCACAGATATAACAATAGAGAATAAAGTAGATATTTTATATAACTTAGCCTTTATAGGAGAAGCAAATATTTCAGAGATGAATATTATTTTTGATAAAGACTATCATCATTTACCTCTTGCTAGTAAGTGGAAATTATTAGACACTTATAATTATATTGGGGAAAATTCTTTTGCAAAGAAAGAAGCAGATAAATTAGCAAAAGATAATTCTCATAATATTTATGGAGATAGTTTAATTTTAAAATCTTATAAATCTATCTATGGAAAAACTAATGAAAAATTATTTGATAATTTATTGGTGGCTATAAAAAATAATGAGGGGATACCGACATATATACAGGCTTCAATAGTTGAGGCTATCTCTAAAAATATTGATGACACTGAAAGAAAAGATTTAGCATTTGAAATAATAGTTGACAGTGAAGTTAAAAATTATTCTTTAGAAAATGGACAGTTTAATTTTGAAGAAATAAATAATATTTTAAAAGAAAAGAAAAA